>JANRMC010000061.1:0-2862 GCA_033761915.1 Flavihumibacter sp. | reverse complement strand
ATAATATCAAAGGTTTAAAAGAAATTGGCCTGGCAGAAGCAAGCTATGCCAACCAAAAACAAATCTTAGAAAAAATTGCTGAGCACATTAATAAAGTAAGCGACCTGGTTGAAAAAATGATTGAAGCCCGTAAGGTTTGCAACGCCATGGTTAACACCCGTGAAAAAGCAATTGCTTACGAAAGCAATGTAAAAGCGCCTTACTTTGATGCTATTCGCTACAATGTTGATAAATTAGAACTGTTGGTTGATGACCAATATTGGTTATTACCTAAATACAGAGAAATGTTATTCTTACGCTAATAACGAATAAGCCTTTTCATTATAATAACCCCGCTTTGCGGGGTTATTTTTTTTGGATTACCAGCATCCGTTCTTGGGGCAGCATTCTTGCCTCGCTCGTTTCAACGGCATTGCAGCTGGCAGCACATAATACACGGCTTATTAAAACAGTAGCAGTAAATAGAAAAATCTAAAGCATTTAAATTTACTTATCGTATCATCTTCCCGCTAAATATTTAATAAGGCCTTACCCTGCCAGAGCCAGAAACATGGGCACTTACTCTGGGATTACCCCTGTAGTAAACTGAACCGCTGCCAGAAATAGTTGCCATTAATTCTTTGCTGGCATTTATATAAATATTACCCGATCCGCTGATTGAACTGATACCCGTTTCAGCAAACACATCTCCCCCATTAATGTTTCCGCTGCCACTAATGCTAAACTGCTCGTCTTTTGCTGTGCCGCTTTGAATATTAATATTACCGCTACCATCTAATTGCGCCGTAAGCCGGCCGGCTACCACCACATTATTAAACGATAAGTTACCAGAACCGCTTACATTTATTTTTAAGGCTGGTGCATGTATTGTATTAGCTACAGTAACATCTGCTGCGCCACTTAGCGCCACCCTGTTTATTTGTGGGCTGCTGATGACAACTATTATCTGCTGGTGATGGCGCAGTACTTTTCCGTTTTCCAGTTTTAACAACAATTCATTACCATTAAGCCTTGTTTGCACCACATCTAAAACGTTTTGTTGTGCCTGTAGTTCTACTTTATATACACTATCCTGTTTATAATAAACCTTACCGGGTATGGCTATTTCAATTTCACTAAAGTTGCTGATGGCTCTTTGCTCTGTAACAACAGGGCCTTCGCCATTTATTTTTTCACAGGAAACCATTGCCATAACGGCAAAAAGAAAAAGAAAAAATTTACTTACGCTTTTCATACTATTCTTTTTAATTGATGAATTGATTGTTTTTTTTATTGTTATCATAAACGGCACTATCGGCCGGTTTGGCAATCCGCTCCATTATAATATGCGGCACAAGTGAGTGACACAACCGGGGCCGGGCTTTGCATTACTGCCGGTTACTAAAACTCAATTTTATAGTTTAAAATGGGTATTAAACCTGTTTGATAGTTATACTCCACTTTGTCTTTTACTACATTGTATTGCTGGTTAAAAACATTTAAACGGTTGGTTACATTTTGTATGTCTAAAGAAAGTGTACTGGTAAATGCTTTTCGGTTCCATTGAATACTAAAACGCACATCGGTTCTGAAATAAGCAGGATTTTGATTGCGGAATGCTTCCAGTTCTTTATACACGGTATAGCCATTTGTTTGCGAGGCGGCAACATCTACCGGCGTGGTACGAAAACCACCGGCATAAATAGTTTTAATATTAACACCGAGTGTTTTTGTTTTACGGTTATTAATAAATTCTTTACCACTGATAAAGGTGAAAATATAATTACCATTAAAACGGGTGTTTCTTTCTATACCATCTATTGCTTTGTATTTTGACTGATACAGCGAGTTGCTGAGCATTAAGTAAAAATTATGATGCAGGTGCCGCTCCAATGATATTTCTACACCGTAATTGCGTCCCTTGCCTTTATTTACCAGCGGATCGGTTATATAATCAAACTCAACATTTAAGGCGGAGAGTGTACTGCTATCATGGGTTGCAACCGGCACATTAAACAATTGCTGATAATACAACTCTGTTTTTAACTGCATATTAGCCGCCAGCCGGTAATTATACGACAATACATAATGATGCGAACGTGTTAAACCCAAATTTTTATTAGGCATCACTATACTGCCGTTTGGTAATTGCAATTGTGCAAAATATACATTTAAGGTTTGTAATTGGCTATGCAAGCCATACCCCATACCAATGCTGCTGCGGTTGCTGATATTCCAGCGGGCACTAAACCGGGGTTCAATTGCAAATGTTTTGTTGTGAGCCAAGCGCAGGTAATGAAGTCCGCCATTGACTGTAATATTATTATTGGGTTTGAATTGCAATTGTGCAAAAGCCTGTTGTGTGGTGGTATTGCCATGGCTGTTTAAACGTTCTTGCAGCGGATCTCCGGTATGGGGTGCAGACAAGCGATAAAATTTGTAATAAATAGCAGAGTAGGTTAAACCACTTCTTAAAAACAACTGCTTATTAAACTTGTAGTGCAATGTGGTGTTAACAGTAAACCTGCGGTTGCTGTACTCATCAATATAATTAGGCGTAAGCGACCCATCGTTTTCTGTGTATTTTTCGTTATAAGCAATTTTGGTGGCAGAAAAACCAGCAGCAGAACTTATTTTTAATTTATCGTTCAATAGTACTGAATGAGTAACACCATTCATGCTGGTATTAGAAATAAATTTACCCTGGTAACGATCGCTTCTTTCCTGCCATCGGGTACTGTCTTTATCGGGGCTAAACACCTGATCGCTTAAACCGCCAAAACCAAAAAGTGTAAAAGTGCCTGCTTTATTGGTTGGCAAATAAATATTATAACTCAGATCGCTGAAGTTGGTGGTATTATCATTGGGTAAAACGCCAATTTT
>JANRMC010000060.1:0-8346 GCA_033761915.1 Flavihumibacter sp. | reverse complement strand
ATTCCATTCTTTAGGGTTGTGGCTGGCGGTAATAATAATACCACCATCTGCTTTTTCCCATACCACGGCCATTTCAACAGTAGGAGTAGTGGAGAGACCAAGATCTACCACATGTATACCCAGCCCCAGCAGGGTATTTACCACTAAGCTGCTTACCATGTCGCCACTGATGCGGCCATCCCGGCCCACCACTACTTTGCGACCGTTATAAGATTGAATTAACCAGCTTCCGTACGCAGAAGCGAATTTTACAATGTCAAAGGGGGTTAAATTTTCACCGGTACCGCCGCCAATTGTTCCGCGTATACCTGATATGCTTTTGATTAATGCCACGGCTATGTTTAGGTTTATAGGTTGCTGCGAAAATAAGGGTTTAACAGGGTAGCAAACGGGGTGTTTTCAAAAGAGTAAGCAGAAATACTTAACGTTCAAAAAAAGGGGTTATAATTTAGATAATCATTAAAAACAAGTTCAATGCCAAATATGTGGCTTATAACAGCCAGATATTCACATTTATGAATAAGATGTTCACCATTGGCTTTTCGCTGCTATTTTTGACGAAATTATTTTTGCACATGCCTGCTTCGGTTAATTGGTTTAAAGACTGGTTCAATTCTCCCTACTATCATCAACTTTATTTTAAAAGGGATGATAATGAAGCCGCTGCTTTTATAAAGCGCCTCATTACCCATTTGCAACCTGCCACGGAAGCCCGCATGCTGGATGTGGCTTGTGGCCGTGGCCGCCACTCCAAATTTTTAAACAGTTATGGCTTTGATGTTACGGGTATTGATTTGTCTGAAGAAAGTATTGCATATGCCCGGCAGTTTGAAAATGAGCGGCTGCATTTTTTTCAGCACGATATGCGCCTGCCCTTTTGGATGAATTATTTTGATATGGCTTTTAATTTTTTTACCAGCTTTGGTTATTTCAGAACAGAAAGAGAACATTACAATGCCATACGCACCATTGCCAATTCTTTAAAACCGGGTGGCACGCTGGTAATAGATTACCTCAACGTGCATTATGCAGAAGACCACCTGGTGCATAAAATAGAAAAAGAAATAGACGGTGTAAATTTTTTTATTACCAAGTGGTTTGATGAAACACATTTTTATAAAAAGATAGTGGTGGAAGACGATGCCCTGCAAACTCCCTTTGAATACACCGAAAAAGTAGCCAAATTTACGTTGGGAGATTTTAATGATATGTTTGCCTTTCACCACTTACAATTGCAGGAAGTATTTGGAGATTATAACCTCGGTGCGTATGATGTAAAAAAATCGCCCCGCTTATTAATGGTGGCAAAAAAATAGTTTGCCAGCTTTATAACATATTGCCACATCCTTGCTACGCTCAGTTCATCCGCAAATCTCTGGGCAACTTTTTCCTTACGGAAAAATGGTAATGAACAGGTACACCACAAATAACAACAGCAAAACAATGCCCTGCAAAATATTTGTGCGTCCCTTGCTTAAAGAAAGAATTACTACAAACAACGACAACAGGAAAATAATGGTTGCCTGGTTGCCAATGCCCAATGCCAATGGCAAATTGGCAAAAATTGCATAGATGGCCACAACTGGTATGGTTAAGCAAATACTGGCCAGTGCAGAACCCAAAGAAAGGTTGAGGCTTTTTTGTATATGGTTTTTAGAAGCGGCTTTTGCTGCTGCTATACCTTCTGGCAATAAAATAATACAGGCTATAATAATACCAGATAAAGAAACCGGTGCACCAATAGACTGAATGAATTTTTCAAGGCTGGGTGCCATTGTTTCTGCCAGTAATACCACCGCAAATAAATTTACAGGCAATAATATACCACTAAGTGCGGTTGCTTTTTTTCCGGGTCGTTCTTTTGCTTCGTCAGATTCATGGGTGGCAATAAAATCGTTGCGGTGCTTAAAGTTTTGCACAAACAAAAAGCTGCCATATAGCAGCAGGGTGGTAACCGCTACAAAAATTAATTGTGTGTTAGAGTAAAATGGGCCTGCCACTGACTGTGTAAAGTTGGGCAGTATTAATGTAAGCACAGAAATAGCCACCAGTACGGTAAGTGTAGAAATAATGCCATGTGTGCTGAAGTTCTGTTCTCTGTATTTAATGCCGCCAATTAAAAGAGTAAACCCCGTCATGGCAGTAAGTATTATCATAACGGCTGCAAATACGGTGTCGCGGGCCAGGTAAGAAACCGATTCATCGCCATTCAGCATTAAAGAAATAATGATAGAGGCTTCTATGACCGTTATGGCCAAGGCCAGTACCAAGGCACCAAAGGGCTCGCCCACCCGGTCTGCTATAACTTCTGCATGATGCACTGCACTCAATACGGCTAATATTAATGCAATTACACCGCCTGTAATAACCAGCCAGCCATTTGAGTAATGCAGCAGTATAAAAAACACGGCAGATAGTATGGGTATGCTAATGTCTCTTATAATTGCTGCTATATAACTCTGTTGTTTTTTTCTGTTCATTAAAGTTCAGTTCTGTAGTTATTTCAGTGACAGATATACTGTATATGCCTGCAGCATAAAGATAGACTAAATGTTTTTCTTTAGTATTCTGGTATGTGCTTGTTTACAATTGCTGCTACTATAACCAAAAGCTGAAGAGTTCGACGCAACCAATGCCGCTATAGAAAACAGTTGCCGGCATCACAACATTTACAACCAGCCTAGTAATGAAACTTAAAACAGGGTAGGGTAAATAAGACTGTTATTGTACCTCTGCATATCAGTAAAAACGCTTAGTGGCTTGCCAGTGGCTTTACTTAGCTGATACTTTGGCCATACGGGCAACCGTTTATAAGACAGCATTGTACTATTTTAAAATCCAATATCAGGCATGAAACGGCTTTACTTTCTCATATTAACCTTCACTCTTTTTACCAGCCTTGCAGTTACTGCACAAAAAAAAGATACTTGTTATATTGGCTTGTATGTAAATTCTATTTACGATTTTAAACTGGATGATAAAAGTTTTATGGCCGATATGTGGGTATGGGCTAACTATAAAAACGATAGCCTGAATTTTGAAAATGATTTGGAAGTACCCAACAGTAAGAACACCGATTTTTCTCATTTCAGTGTTGAAAAAAAAGGAAATTGGAACTGGATGAGTGAAAAATGCAAAGCCGAAATGATGCATGAGTGGGATGTTTCCTGTTTTCCATTTGATAAACAGTTGCTGCGGATAGAAATTGAAGACTCTGAATACGATATAAATTCTGTTGTTTATAAAGCCGATACGGTGAACTCTAAAATAAACACAGCCTTTAATTCAAAAGAGTGGTTTATTGAAAGTTTTACAGTTAAAGAGAGTGCAAAAACTTATCATACCACGTATGGTAACCCTGAAATTTCTGGCAACAGTACTTACCCAAGGGTGGTGGCAGAAGTTTTAATAAAGCGCAATAACTCCTGGTTGATGCTGGGTAAAATGTTAACCGGTGCGTATGTGGCGTTCTTGATTTCTGCGTTGGTGTTTTTTGTTTCATCAGAGAACCAGGATAGCCGTTTTGGACTTTGTGTGGGTGGTTTGTTTGCCGCTATTGGAAATAAATACATTGTAGAAAGCGTGGTGCCCTCATCAAACACCAATAGTTTGATGGATAATGTGCACAACCTGACATTTACTTTTATACTGCTGATAGTATTGATTATAATAATTTCTTTACGCCTGTTTGAAAGTGGCGATGATAAAAAGAAAGCACTTTCGCTGAAATTGGATAAATGGGCTTTTGTGGCAGTTATCAGCTTATACCTTTTAATTAACCTAGTACTCATTTATTTTGCAGCCAATTAATCATCGTTTCCGCCGGTTAATACACCTTTAAAGCCAACACGTATACCAGTGATGCCTTTGCGGCCTGTTTGCCACGCCTGTATAAAATCTACCCGAAGTATTTTAAAGATATTTTCTAAGCCCACAAATGCTTCAAAATAGTTATTGTTTTTGTTCACATAAAAACTGTTGGCACCTGCCACCAGGTGCCAGTTTAAAGCCCTGAAGCCTGGAATTTTATTAGTAAGCAGTCCATTGAAATGGTGCTCAACATGCAATGTGGTGTAAAATTTTTCTGTGTTGCTGTATTTGTAATAAGGTGCTACCTGAAAGCTGTTTAAATAAGGGGCTGCCATAATAAGTCCGTTACCATTAAAGTGTGTGTAATCCTGTAACTGTACACTGTCTGTATTGGTAAAGCCACCCATGGCAAAACGGTAACTGAAACGTCCGCCAAGACGCAGGTTGAAATTATCGCTTACTGTAAATCGCCACTTGGCATATTTAACATCACTACCCAAAATGTTTTTAAAGGCCATGGTGTAATTAAAACCCAATGTGGGGTATTTTGACCCTGTATTAATTTTTCTGCCGGGTATTTGAATGTATTGAGAGCCGGGTTGCCAGCTCAGGCCAACTGATGTAATAAAGGCCTGGTGTCTTTTAAAGTTTTCACTCACCAACTCAATGGGGTAGTTGGGGGTATAGTTGCGCTTGCTTAGTTCTCTCCATTTATAATTGGTGGTGTTTTCAAGTGGCAGCCTATCCTGGTATTGAAAAGAAATGCCGGCAGTAATGCCTTCGCCCAATCCTTTATTAAAAGCAATGCGCCCAAACCAGTTTTCGTACAGCTTGCTAAAATTATTCTCCCATATTAAAGAGGCAAACGTATTGTTTCGGTCTGGCACCGGGTTGGCATTATTAATTTGTTGCACTCTTTTTCCGCCGGAAATATTAATGGAATTAAAATATTTTTTACCAAAATTATAGCCGGCACTCATGCTGGCATTAAAATGTTTATTGTTAAAACCGTATCGCAGGGTGGGGCGAATAAAAATACTGCGCCGGCTGATGTTACCAGAATCAAGTCGTTTAAAATACGCAGGTGCCAAATTAACCACCAATCCTTCTACCGTATTAAAATTAACCACATCAATGAGCGGGGGTATGGAGTAGTTTTCTCGTTTCTTTCTTTTACTGAAATTTTCGCCGGTAAGCAAAAGGCCGGTAAAACTTATTTTATTGTTTTTTCTGTCAACAGAATCCAGGTACCGGGGATCTTTTTGCTTTTGCTCAATACTGTCTTTCTTTTCATAGTCTCTTATTTCATCGGGCTGCAATTGCACCGGCCTGGCTTTATCCCAAAAGCTCAACGGTTTTTTGTTAGAGCTGTCAGTATACGTCATTATTACATTATCAAAATACTTTTTACCAAACCTGGGTTCAATATCAAACTCAGAATAAATATTTACAAAACTGCCATAAGCATCAAAGCCAAACATTTTGATGGCCGGGTAAATAACCTGGCTTTTAATAACCCAAACGTCTTTATTGAAAGGTATGTACAGTTGTTCAATACGCAGGGTATCCACTAACTCCATATGAGATTCTTTGATCAGTTGTAATTGTACAGAGTGAATGCGCCAGTCGTTTTCTGTAATGTTGATATAACCACTGAATAAAGGTTCATACTTTCTTTTCGGTATCACTTTAATGCGGTTTATTTCTACGCCTTCTTCAAAGAAAGAGCCTTCATATTTGTATTTGTAAAAATTAAGGGCATTATTGCTGATGGGGGAGATGAAGCCACGCGGGTTGAGGTTATTACCAATTTTTATATTGTTTTCGTAAAACGAAAATACCTGTGGGGCACTCAGGCCAAAACCATCACTCTGCCCACTTACCTTAGAAGATTCCACCATTACTTTTACCTTATCAGGTTTTTGAACCGATACGGTAGAAATGGTTTCACTCAGGTAAATAATTTTTTTCTTGCTGGTATCGCCATCGCCAAAATCAATTTTTTGTCCCATAAACTTCTTCGGAAAATCACGCATGCGCAACTGGCCCTTGGTATACACATTAAATCGAAACTCCTGCAACTGGTTTAAATAATAACTTCTTTTTTTTATGGCATTGCGTATAATTTCATAAGCAGGGTCTTCAGCGCCGGCTTTTACCACCACTTCTGCCAGCGATAATTGCTGCAATTGCAATTCAAAATTAATGGTAGCATTGGCATCGGCCAGTGTAACCGTTCTCTCCAGTCTTTGATAGCTTACATATTGTGCTACCAGTGTATAGGTGCCGGGGTTCAGATCTATAAAATATTTTCCTTCATTGTTGGCGGTGGTGCCGCGGGTAGTGCCTTTAACGGTAATAGAAGCAAAAGGCAGTGGTTTTCCTTTGGTATCTGTAACAACGCCGCTAATTCGGTTGGCAAATAAAAACGTTGAGGTAAAAAAACAGGCAATAACTAGCAAATACTTCATAAGCATGGTTGTAAAACGAAAATAGCAGCAAATAGTTACTCATTTCTTTTTGCCGGCTACTATTTTCTAAAATTTAACAGGTATAAGTAATTGCACTTCATTTATGTGATTGGGTTTTCTTTTTTTGTTACCAGTGGCAACAGCCGTTGCTCGTTGCAAACCCCGACAGAGAATTGTGTCGGGCTTTCGGGGCACACTTTTGCGGCAGAATAGTATTGAGCAACAAATGTTGAATTTTAAAGCAAGAAACTATCCGTCTGGCAGGGATTAAAGGATTATCTTTTCCACGTACTATCTGAGCTTGAAAAAGTTTCAGGAAATCCATATAGATTTCGCCAATAGAACTTGAATGATTTTAAATCAGAATCAGGTATGTAATTTCCTCTTTGTTTTATTTTGAGATTAAGTTGATCAATAGAAGACGGAAATTTTTGGGTTACCGACTTGTATTTATAAATACTTTTAATGATTGAATTTTTGTTCTGTGTGTTTCTATATTCCAGATATCGATATGTGATGAAGCCCGTAGTAATTGCTACCCAGCATAAAATTAATGCGGCAACGTTATTTTTCCAGGCCATCTCTTTTTTTAAAATCCCTGTAATAATTTTTGCAATTAAAATGATACTTATGATAATAACAAGCGGCAAAGCGAAATTGTATACGTATGGATTAAGTGTTAGGCATAGCCCTACAAGAACAGCGATAGGTACTTTTAATATTATTTGTTTTGCTTTCATAATGAACTAATGTCTTAATGTCTCCCCGGGGTCTGGCAAAGCTGCTCCCTTTGACTACTTCACAAGCTGAAAATCATCTTTAAGGCACCATTAATTCTATCAGTTAATATCTCAATCAATTCGTCGTTCATAAATTCATAATCATCTGGTATGTTTAACACTTCAATTTGTGGTATTTTTAAATGTCTGTATAATCCCCGAATTTTTGCCCTTTGTCCTACTTCCATTGTAAAAACAAGGTCAGCCCATTTCAAATCATTCTCTGAAATTTTTCGTTCACTTTTGGGGCTAAGACCAGCAGAACGAATATTAAATCGATTATCGTTTTTAAATAAATACTCTGCTGTTCTACTTCTTTTTTTGTTACGTCCACAAACCACTAATACGTTTGGCCTATGAGTCATGTATATATTTATTACATTTTAATTTTGAACGTCTACCCGGGGTCTGGCGAAGCCGACCCCGGGTTTAGCATTACCAAATATCTTCAATTCTTGTAAGATGCTCACAAACTGGTTTCAAACCTTCATAAAATCCGGCACTAGAATGCGGGTAACTGATTGCGTCTTTTGCCAGGTTCCATTTCCCACTTATTGGGTTGTTATGAATATAATTTATTTTCTGCCATATAAAATCGGTGCTGGTGCATTGCTTTGCATCAAAGCTGTCTTCAAAAACTTTATGCAATTGCCCTTTTTTTCGTTCACGTTCTTTTACGCTGGCTGCTAACCGGTCTAATAAATTGGTAGCGTTATTTTTTTGTAGTTGTTTTAATATGTCTTGCGCCATAAATCGTTTGGCGTTTGACACTATTACATTCAAAGATTGCGGCATTATTGAGAAGTGTAACAGACAGTGAAGATGATTGGGCATAATAACATATGCCGCAATTTTTATTTCTTTCTGCTGCAGATAAGAAAACCATTTGTACACGCTATTATAAGTATTGCTTATTTCAAACAATGGTATCCATTGAAAGCAAGTGAATGTAATAAAGTAAATGGCATTATCTTCTTTGTTGTGTATTAGTCGTACTGCCATAAGAAATAAGTTTTCGTTACAGTAATCCCGGGGGTCGGCTTCGCCAGACCCCGGGCGGACCTCAAGTAAATGGCATTATCTTCTTTGTTGTGTATTAGTCGTAATGCCATAAGAAACAAGTTTTCGTTACAGTAATCCCGGGGTCGGCTTCGCCAGACCCCGGGTGGACCTCAAGTAAATGGCATTATCTTCTTTGTTGTGTATTAGTCGTACTGCCATAAGAAACAAGTTTTCGTTATAGTAATCCCGGGCTCGGCTTCGCCAGACCCCGGGCGGACTTTAAA
>JANRMC010000059.1:0-24157 GCA_033761915.1 Flavihumibacter sp. | reverse complement strand
GCAGCTACACTGTCGCCACCGCCTACCAGGGAGAATGCACCGTTCTCCGTGGCTTCTGCAACTGCATCGGCCACGCACTTAGTGCCATTCTGGAATTTATCCATTTCAAATACACCCATAGGGCCATTCCATAAAATGGTTTTTGAGCGGCGTATTACTTCAGAAAAAATACCGGCTGCTTTCGGACCAATATCCAAACCCATCCAGCCATCAGGTATCGCATCACTGGGGGCTGTTTGTGTATTGGCCGCAGCATCAAATTTATCTGCCAGTACAGAATCTTCCGGCAAATGAATACTTACTCCTTTTGCAGTAGCTTTCTTTAATAATTCAACAGCGGTTTCCAGCCGGTCATCTTCACATAATGAGTTACCAATTTTACCGCCTCTTGCTTTCATAAACGTATAGGCCATACCGCCACCTATAATAATATCAGTTGCTTTTTCCAGCAGGTTTTCTATTATCAGAATTTTATCGCTCACCTTAGCACCTCCAATAATGGCAGTAAATGGCTTTTCAGACTGGTGCAATACTTTCTCTGCACTACTCACCTCTCCTTCCATTAACAATCCAAACATTCTTTTATCTGTTGCAAAAAACTTGGCAATAACAGCGGTGGAAGCATGTGCCCGGTGGGCAGTACCAAACGCATCGTTTACATACACATCACCCAGGCGGCTTAATTTTTCTGCAAACGCCTCATCTCCCTTTTCTTCTTCTTTATAAAACCGCAGATTTTCTAATAACAAAACTTCACCGGCACGCAACATATGTGCGGTTAAAAAAGCCTGCTCTCCAATACAATCATTGGCAAATAAAACGGTGGCGCCATTCAATAACTCGCTTAAATGTTTTATCAGGTGCTTTAAGGATGATTTGTCTTCAGGTCCTTCTTTAGGGCGGCCCAGATGGCTCATTAAAATTACACTGCCGCCATCTTTTAATATTTTTTGAATAGTAGGTATTGCAGCCCGCATGCGGGTATCATCTGTAATTTCTAAAGTTTTCTTATCCAGTGGCACATTAAAATCAACACGTATCAGGGCTTTTTTGCCCGAAAAATTGTAAGCATCAAATTTACTCATAAAGCATGTTTTTTAAGGTGGCTCAAATGTAAAGCAAATTATTATAACACCTGTTTGTATAAAACGCTGCCATTGGCACTTCTGTTAAACTGAGCGTAGCAAGGATGCTGCTATGAAAAACTGCTGCCGGTAACACCAACTTTATGCACCTAACTTGCGTACATTTGTACCATCATTTTTGCAACGATAGCTTGTATTAAATGGGCAAACTGTTACAATGAAAACCTGTTACACCTTATTACTAGCCAGTCTTTTTTTTCTTTCTAAGTCGGCATGGGCACAATGCGGCGGTATTGGTCAAACACCTGCCACCGCATTTCCGGTTTGCGGCACCAGTGTGTTTGAGCAACAGAGTGTTCCTATTTGCACTAACCGAACTATTGTAACTTCTTGCAACGACGGTGCCATGTATGAAGATAAAAACCCCTATTGGTATAAGTTTACCTGTTTTACCGGCGGCACATTGGGCTTTACTATAAAACCTAAAACACTGAGCGATGATTACGATTGGCAATTGTTTGATATAACCGGCCAAAACCCCAATGATGTATATACCAACCGCAACTTAACCGTTTGTTATAACTGGAGTGGCGAAGGTGGTATTACCGGCACCAGTGCAGCAGGTACCAGCAGTTTGGTTTGTGCAGGTTTGGGGCAACCACTTTTTAGCAGTATGCCGGTGTTAATACAAGGCCACGAGTATTTATTAATGATAAGTCATTTTACAGATTCTCAAAGTGGGTACGACTTAGAGTTTAGCGGTGGCAGCGGCAGTATTACCGACCCCACCCTGCCTGCCTTGCAAGAAATAAAATCTGGTTGCGGTGGCACCACTATTGGTATTAAGCTCAACAAAAAAATGAAATGCAGTTCGCTGGCTGCAGATGGCAGCGATTTTAGCATTGCACCTGCCGGAACCATTACCAATGCCACAAGTATTAACTGCAGTAATGGTTTTGATATGGATTCTATTATTTTAACCATTGCCGGTGGATTGGCAGCGGGCAACTACACTATTAGTTTAAAAAACGGAACTGATGGCAATACGCTTTTAGATTATTGCAACCGCCCCATTGCAGCAGGCACTAACTTACAGGTAACTGTTTTTCCGATTGCGCCCACACCAATGGATAGTATTGTGCCCTTGCGTTGTGCACCGGATAGTTTGAAACTTATTTTCAGAAAGCCCCTTTTATGCAGCAGTGTTGCCACAGACGGCAGCGATTTTGTATTAACAGGACCGGGAGGCAACACCATCAGCACTGCAGCACCGGCTTGCGATGCCAATGGCAAAACAACCAGTATCATTTTAAAACTGAATAGAGCGATACAGGTTGGCGGCATTTATACATTAAGGTTACGGCAGGGTAACGATGGCAATACATTGATAGATGAATGCAACCAGGCAACACCTGCCGGCTCATCGCTTAATTTTATCGCTTACGATACCGTTTCTGCAGAGTTTACGTATACAATAGACTATGATTGCAGCTTAAATACCATCAACTTGTCTCACGATGGAAGAAACGGTGTTAATCAATGGACCTGGAGTATGGACCAACAGCGGGCATTTACACAAAATGCCACATTTAGTTTTACCCCACAAAATATTAAAACCATTCGCCTGAGTGTGGGCAACGGTGTTTGTATTGATACCAGTTCTCAAAATGTTATTGTAGAAAATGCACTCAGCGCTTCTTTTACTGCCCCCAATTTGCTGTGCCCGGAAGATGCGGCGGTATTTACAAACACCAGCACCGGTATTATTGACCGGTATAGCTGGAGCTTTGGAAACGGTATAACACAAAACCAGCGAGACGCAACACCACAGCTATATCCGCCCACTACTATTGGCCGCGAAAAAAAATATACCGTACAATTAATTGTTGAAAATAATTTTGGTTGTGCCGACACCGCCACCAACATAGTAAGAGTGCTGAACACCTGTTACATAACCGTACCCAATGCATTTACGCCTAACGGAGATGGAAACAATGACGACCTGTACCCGTTAAATGCTATTAAAGCAGAGCAGTTAGAATTTAAAGTGTATAACCGCTACGGACAATTAATTTTTTCAACCACAGATTGGACAAAACACTGGGATGGAACTTACAAAGGCAATAAATTAGCTACCGGCACTTTTGTGTGGACCTTAAAGTATTACGACCCCGATAAAAAGAAGCAGGTGTTTTTAAAAGGCAATACTGTTTTAATAAGATAGTTTTTAGGGGTTACTGGCGGTAGTGCAGGTGGCAGCATCCTTGCTACGCTCAGTTTACCGGCATAACACTGCTGAGCGTTTTTTGTATTAACTCATCATTCTTTCAATAGTCCAGTAAAAAGCAATACATGCAATTAAACCAGATAAGGGGTATACAATTGCCTTATCATACCACTTCCGTTTTTTAAAAGGCAAAGCCAGCAATAAAAAAAATAAGGCAATTACAGCTACCTGTCCCAGTTCAACACCCAAATTAAAAAACAGGATAGCGCTGGTAAACCTATCTGGCGGTAAACCTATTTCATTTAACACACTGGCAAAACCAAGCCCGTGTACCAGGCCAAATACAAAAACCAGCAGCAGCCTCCATGGCTTTACTGCAGTAATAAAAAAGTTTTCTACGGCCACAAAAGCAATTGAAAGTGCAATAATTGGCTCTATCAAAGCCGGTGGTGCCACCACAATACCCTTCATACTAAATGCCAGGGTTATGGTATGAGCCAGCGTAAAAGCCGTGGCCTGCCAGAGTATATTTTTAAACGATGTTTGCAGCAGGCATAAGCCAACAATAAAAAGAATATGATCGGCCCCCAGCGGAATAATATGTTTAAACCCCAGTTGCAGGTAAAACCCGGCTACTTCATTTACCGGGGCATCTTTTAATGCATTATTAATATTATGCGCCAGTACAAACTGCGAAATAAAAACTGCTGCAAATATTAAGGCCGCTTTTTTAATATGCTTACTCATTTCTCACAGGCATTATGGTTATTGAACGGCTTGCTCACAAGCCTTCTTTAAAACCGCAATAGATGCATAATTTAATGGCAGCACGCTGCCTGCATATTCTTTAGCTTTTAATTTATTTCCGGCAGCAGCATAAATTAAAGCAGCCCTGCATAGCAACAGCGGGTTTTTGCTACCGGTAATCAATGCCCTTTCTATATGTGTAATTGCTTTAGCTGTTTCTCCCCTTTTAAAATATATCCAGGCCATATTTTCATTCACATCAATATTATTGGGCCTGCGGTTATATTCCTGTGTGGCATGAAAGAGTGCTTTATCCAGTTGGTTTAACTCAGCATAAGCGTAAGACATTTCTTTATCAGAATAATGCCCCGCACTATCCGACTTTGCAGCCATAGCTGCAGCACGTTCCATCTCATCAATAACATTTTTATAAAGTTGTTGGTGGGCCTGTGTATTACCAGTAGCCAAATAAACAGCAGCCAGTTCTTCTTTTAAAGAAAGATCGGCCAACAAAGAATCTGCCTGTTTTAGTAAGGCAATAGCCTGCGAAGTTTCGTTTTTTGCAAATGCCACCCGTGCAAGGCCGGCATAAGCGGGTGCATAGTAAGGCCTTTTTTCTAAAGCAATGGTATAATGCATGGATGCATAAGAAAGATTGCCCGTTTGTTCGTACAACTTACCCAGCTGCACACGGCACCACTCGGTTGCTTCATTACCGGGCAGGCCGGCATCAACAGCTAACTTCATGGCAGCAATAGCGCCGGCTGTATCGCCATGTATTTCTCTTAAATACGCTACCCTTGAGTAAGAACGCAAATCTGGCCGTATAGCAATCATACTGTCTGCACTAATTACAGCAGCAGTATATTGTCCCAATTCCACCTGGCTATCGGTAATAGTACCATACAAAAAAGCATTATAAGAAAATATACGCTGTGCCTGTTGGGCTACAGCCAATGCTTCGCTAAAATGATGCTGCGATAATAAAAGCAGCGCTTTATAATTAAGCGCATCAAAATGATTGGGTGTTTTGTTTAATACCTGGTTTACAAGTTGCATAGCGGCAATATCATAATAACTATTGTTACCGGTAATACGTCCCTCATTAATATAAAGGCTGGCCAGTTCCAATAGCCGTTTTTCATTATCCGGGCTCGTTTCTAATTCTTTTGAAAGTGCATTGTATTGCAATTGAATAGCCTTCCACTCTTCTGTGGTGGCCAGCTTTCCATTACGTGGCTGCAGTGTAAAACCGGCCGCTTGTTGCTGCTTTTTTTTATAATTTAAAATAAGTCCAAGAAAAGCTGTGGCAAACAATAATAGTATGCCTGTGTATAGTAGCTTTTTTTTCATAACAAAAACTTTTAAAATCTGCAATCAAATAGCAATGTGTTTTGTGGAATAAAAAATAAAGTATGCAGCCATTTGCTGCATACTTTATCTGGCATTAATTTTTTACAACATTAACAGATTGCTTTACCTGTCCATCCTTCATCAGGGTAACAAAATAAGAGCCACGTGTTAATTTAGATGCATCCCAATTCAACGTATATACACCTGCATCTTGTTTTTTATCGGTTAAAACGCTTATCATTTTACCTTCTGCATTGTATACTTCCAACCTAATGTTTGCAGCAGCATCTAATTTGTATTTAATAACACTGTTGCCTGCTACAGGATTAGGGGTGGCGGTTACAAATATTTCTTTTGCTTCAATACCATTATTTCTGCCAGCCTTACCGGTAATCATATCGGTAGTATATAAAGGGGTTGAAGGCATTGAACCATTTACCACACTGGCATTGCCAGAAGGGGTAGCTTCATTACAATCGCAATTATGTGTACCGGGCCATGGTAATGGCACATAAGGGAAAAATGGTTGTAATGGCGCATCGTTTTTAACCACACCCGCATTATAGTTCAATACATTTAACAATTGCGGTGTAACGGGGTTACCGCCTTTAAAATCATCGTACCATAAACCAATAGCTGCAAGAGCAACACCACTAACAGCCTGCAACTCTATGCGTGTAACATCATCTTCCAGTCTTCTTCCATTCGGAAATCCATCCATATTAGGAATAAACTGCAGCCAAGGGCCACCATTGTATTGCGGATCTGTTAAGCCCAACACGGCAGCAGATACTATACCCAGGTTACTGAACTTAGGATCTTTTCTGCTTGTTGGAAAAACAGCCATATTCAGTCGCAGCATATCGCCACCATTCGGTAAAAAATTATTGATAAAAGGTTTACCAGCTGCTAAAGGATTACCACCTTTTCCTGTGGCCAGTTGGTAAGGTTTTAAATTAGGAACACCGGTATGAAAAATAGGCCATAAATCAACCGACCGCGGAGAGCCCGCTGCAGGTAAAAGCAGTTTACCAAAAATAGCATCATCCAATGCAGTTCCGGCAACTGCAGCACTACCCTTTAAGCCAAATAAACCATTTTGTCCGTTACCAAAACCAAATGCACCCAAAGAATTTTTCTGAATACGCAATGGTTTTAATGCAGGTACTGCCGTACCAAACAAGGCATCATCCATATACAAACCCAGCTCAGGATTATAGAAGTATTTACCAAACTTATCTAAGTTAGCCAGATCTTCGTATGGTGTCATGGAGTTCCACAGGTCTTTCATACCAATGGGTACAACCACCTCATTGGTTAATGGCATACCTAAACGAGATACCTGAACCCAGTTACCACTGTTATCTTCTTTACCCGCACTCAAAGTACGTATCTGCCTGCGGCTGGCACTGGCCCATACACCAATAATATAATCACTGTCTAAAATATTTTTAGCCTGCTGTACGGTCTTACCATCTTTTTGCAAATCAGCAATATCTACCTGTAATGCAATTGTAGAAACATTTTTACAACGCAATCCGTCTATTGATTTTGAACCGGTGGTACGGGGTGCATCTCCCAAATCAAACACGCCACCCAAATCAACAAAGAACGGATCGTCTGCAGTGCCACAAAACACTTTCTCGCCCGTGGCAGCGGTAGCAACAGCGCCTTGCATTAAAGCATAGTAACTGCTTGCTCCCAAACCAACACCAGAAGAAATGGAGCGTGGCCCAATATTAGGCGGAGGAACAGTGCCCTTAGCAACAATTTTGCTGAAGCTTTTACCACCATCTTTACTTTTCTCCACTTCGTAGGTAGTCTTCAGGTTTTGTTTACCCAGGCGAATGTTGAAAAACGTGGTGGGGTCTTCATTGGTTTGTTTGAATGTAAACCGGTAAACAATATCATCACCCGGTGTGGCAATATTATTATCTACGTGAATTTCATAACGGATATTTTCTCCAAAAGAATAATAGTTGGGGCCGCCTTGTGGCAATTGCCCGGGTACATAATTAGCAATAATCGTAATCTTATTAGGCTGATCTTCGCTGCGAAAAGCATAGAGATCCGTATTATCTGCCAGCGGGTCATTGGCAATTAACGGCGCCTCTCTGTGGCTTGAAGCAAAAGAGCCCAATGGAAACATGTTTACAAACATGATCGTTGCCAGAAAACCGGCAATGATTTTTCTTTTACGCATACAGTTCTGTTTAATTGGTTAAATAATAAGTGAGTTGGAGCATTTATATGCTTCAGTACAGGAGGAATTAAGGAAAGCAGTATTAATTATAATTAGCAGCCACAAGTAAGTACGTAACCAAACTGTATACAGATTTAACAGGTAATTTTATTTTTCAGTTAAACAATCATTCAATGCCATTTTGGGTGAACCGGGCAGTAATAGAGGCATGAAGCAGCCGTTGCGTCGCACACTTAAGCATTTGAGATTTGATATTTCTGGTTTGAAATTTCAATTCTCAAATTAGAAATACCAATGTTAAACTGTGCGACGCAAGAATGATGCTATGAAAAAATGAAGCTGGTAACCCATAAAAAAAGCCCCGTAAATAAACGGAGCTTTTAATTATTCAAAAATCATTTTACATTTCCAGTAAAGCTTTTACAGGGTCTTTACCAAACAACAACAGCTCCGGGTTTTCTAATAACTCTTTTACACGCACTAAAAAGCTTACACTTTCTCTTCCATCAATAATACGATGGTCGTAGCTTAATGCTAAATACATCATTGGGCGTACCATCACCTGGCCATTAATAGCTATGGGGCGTTCCTGTATTTTATGCATACCCAAAATAGCACTCTGCGGAATGTTTATAATAGGCGTACTCATTAAACTGCCAAACACGCCTCCGTTGGTTATGGTAAAAGTTCCCCCCGTCATTTCCTCCATGCTCAGTTTGCTTTCTTTGGCCTTGGTTGCTAACTCCACCACTTTCTTTTCAATGTCGGCCATACCCAAACTTTCTGCATTGCGTATTACGGGTACCACCAAACCCTTGGGTGCAGATACGGCAATAGAAATATCGCAATAGTTATGGTAAATAATATTCTCTCCGTCAATATAAGCATTTACTGCTGGCCACTCTTGCAATGCATAACAACATGCTTTGGTAAAAAAGCTCATAAAGCCAAGGTTAACACCGTGTGCTTCTTTAAACTTGTCTTTATGTTTTGCCCGTACGGCCATTATATTCGTCATGTCCACTTCGTTAAAAGTGGTAAGCATGGCGGTGGTGTTTTTTGCTTCTACCAAACGGCGGCTAACGGTTTTACGCAGGTTGCTCATTTTTTCCCGCTTCTCATCTCGGGTAAATGCAGCCGCGCCGGGTTTACGGCCCGGGTTGCTTAATGCCGCCAGTACATCGTCTTTTAAAATTTTACCCTGGTAACCGCTGGGTGTAACCGTTTTAGGGTCTACTTTTTTATCGGCTATAATTGCAGAAGCAACAGGTGTGGCTTTAACACCACTATCGGCAGCAGCAACAGGTGCAGATTCTTTTACCGCAGCAGTGCCATTAGAAGCAGCCGGTTTTTCTGCAGCAGGTGCTGCAGCAGTAGCTGGTTTGGCAGCCGTCTCGTCTATATTCGCTAAAATAGCACCAATTTTAATGGTATCACCTTCGTTAATGCCCAGCAGTTTTAAAACGCCGGCCTGTTCTGCATTTACTTCAAAAGTGGCTTTTTCACTTTCTAATTCGGCAATCACTTCATCACGGTTTACATAGTCGCCATCTTTCTTGGTCCATTTCAGCAGCGTTACTTCGCTGATAGATTCTCCAACGGTAGGAACTTTAATTTCAATCATACGTTTCTGATAAGTTGCACAAATTTCGGGTAAAATAAGTTGATTTTTGTAAAAATTTAAAGAGTTGATTGCATCTTTTTAGCATGTAAAAAAGGCTCAAAAAAACGTACCATAGTTGAACGGAGCGTCGCAACGATGCTGCAACTGTTGCTGCTGCCGGTTTCTATTAAATATTTATAATACCGGCACAGGTGTTTCATAGCAGCATCGTTGCGTCGCAAGCACTTCAACAGCGGTATTTATTGGCATCGATTGCGTAGATTTTTTACTGCAACAGCAGTTGCTGCAAAGCAGCGGTAAGCTTGGCGGCATTGGGCAATACTGCTTTTTCTAAGGCAATATTAATGGGCATGGCGGGTACGTTTAAGGCACCCATAACTTCTACAGGTGCATCTAACCACCGGAAACAATTTTTGGAAATGCGGCCGGCCAATGCTTCGGCAAAAGAATTATTCTGCGACTCTTCTGTAAGTACCAGGCATTTGCCATGTTGTTTTACCGTTTCATAAATCAATGCTTCGTCCAGCGGGTATAAAGTGCGCAGGTCAATAATGGTTATTTGCCCGTTAAACTGTTTGGCGGCGGCTTTAGCCCAATACACACCCATGCCATAGGTTATAACACAGCAGGTATTGCCTGCGACAACTGCTGCTGTTGCTGCTGCGGTTACAATAGCAGCTTTACCTAAAGGAATAATATAATCTCTGGCGGGTTCTGGTGTTTTAGCATCTTCAGTGCCGGGCACTTTGCTCCAATACAAACCTTTATGCTCCAGAATAATTACCGGGTTAGGATCGTAAAAAGCAGCTTTCATTAACCCCTTCATATCTGCTGCGTTAGAGGGATATACTACCTTAATGCCTTTTATAGTAAGTAAAGTGCTTTCTATACTGCCGCTGTGGTAAGGGCCTCCACCGCCATAAGCACCCACCGGTATGCGCATTACTGATGATACGGGGTATTTACCCATACTGAGGTAACAGCTTTTAGAAATTTCTGTTACCAGTTGGTTAAGGGCGGGGTATATATAATCTGCAAACTGCACTTCTACTATTGGCTTCAAACCTACCGCACTAATACCAATGGCAGAACCAATGATACAGGCTTCCTGTATGGCGGTATTAAACACTCTTTCATCTCCAAACAAATCGGCCAGCGTTGCGGTTTCTCTGAAAACACCACCCAGCAAACGGCCAACATCCTGGCCATATAATAATGCATGGGGGTTTTCTTCCATCAATTCTCTTATGGCAAACAAAGCGGCGTCTACCATTAAAATTTTATCGGGTTTATTTCCGGTACGGTTTCCTTTTTCTTCAGTAACAGGTGTGGGTGCAAACACATGCATCTCTGCAGTAGCAGGGTCTGGCTCAGGGGCATTACAAGCCCTTTCAAAATCGTTCTTTACATTTTGTAAAGCATCTGCTTCCAATTGTTCTAAGAAACTTTCTTCAATACCTTTCTCCAGCAATCTGTTTTTTAATTTGGGTAAGGGGTCGTCTTGTAAATGTTGTTCCCAATCTTCCTGGCTTCTGTAAAATTCTTTGCGCACCCCACTGGTGTGGTGGCCCAATAAAGGCACGCTGGCATGTACCAGGTAAGGGCAACGGTTTTGCCGTACATCTGCAATTACCTGTTGCATTACAATATAACTATCTTCAAATACACTGCCATCCACCCGCATACGTTTTAAGCCTTTAAAGCCTGCTGCATATTCATACGCATCCATGGCACGGGCTTCTTTTGCTGTTACACTTATACCCCAACGGTTATCCTGCACCAGATAAATAATAGGCAATTGTTTTAATACGGCCAGTTGCATGGCTTCGCTCACCTCACCTTCTGTTACACTATTATCTCCCAAAGAACATACAATAATCGGCAGTTCCCCGGCTACTCCCTTTTTTAATAGGGCGGGTAATTTTTTTTCAAGATACAGTATACCCTGTGCCAGACCCGTGGCAGGTATGGCCTGCATACCGGTGGCACTGCTTTGGTGTATCATTTGTGGTTTAAAAGGACTTCTATTGTTGGGATGAGAATAATAAGAACGGCCACCACTAAACGGGTCATCGGCCCGGGCCAGTAATTGTAGCATCAGATCGTAGGGTTCATAACCCATCCCTAACAACATGCTTTCATCGCGGTAATACGGGCTTACATAATCTGTGTTTAAAAGCTGGTATGCGGTAGCTAACTGAATGGCTTCGTGCCCCCTTGAGGTGGAGTGAACATATTTGCAAATTGCCCGGTTATCATCATATAAGTTTGCCATTGCTTTAACCAGGCACATATGCCGGTAAGCTTTAAGCAGTATTTCAATATTCATTTGTTGCATTTCAATAAGGGGCACAAAGTTAACCAATAACTAACGCACGGTAGCGCAAATAAGTATAAAAAAACCCCGCAATTGCGGGGTTGCAGGTAGTATTGGAAAACTAATTATTTAATTTCTATGTTAAACATACTTTCATTGTCAATAAATCCTTCCAGTTCATCACCCACCACACACTCACCCACACCAGCAGGCGTACCGGTAAAAATTAAATCGCCAATGTTTACAGAAAAGTAGTTAGAGATGTAGGCAACAATACTATCAAAATTATACAGCATTAAACCAGAGTTACCGGTTTGTACAGTTTCTTTATTTTTCTGAAGCGAAAAATTAATGTCTTTTTTATTCTTAATATTCGCCAGCGGAATCCATTTACCAATGGCTGCAGAATTATCCCAGGCTTTTGCTTTTTCCCAGGGCAGCCCTTTTGCCTTTAATTCGTTCTGCACATCACGTGCGGTAAAATCTATACCTGCAGTAACTGCATCGTAATACTTACTGGCAAAGCGGTCTTGTATGTATTTTCCATTTTTAGAAATACGCAGCACCAATTCACACTCGTAATGTAATTCGTTGGTAAACTCTGGGTAGTAAAACGGGGTATGTGCCTGCAATAATGCGCTCTTCGGCTTCATAAAAATCACCGGTTCATCAGGAATTTCATTTCCCAGTTCCTGGGCATGAGCTGCATAGTTACGGCCAACACAGAATATTTTCATATTCAATAAGGAATTTGGTTGATTAAAGAATCAATATTGATTATTGCCTTATCAGGGCCGGTTAAACATGGGTATATTGAATATCAAAATACTGTACACGTACAGATATGATTGCGAAAATAAAGATTCAAATTAACAAATCATAAAGTAATTGATAATTTATTGAACTGGTTCATAGCTGTTGCCAAACCTGCCAATGCAAAGGTTTCCACCAGGCTTACCGATACCTGTATCTTTTTTTCTACCAGTGGCCATTCTGCTGCGGCCCATTTGCCCAACACATATTCTACCTGCCTGCCTTTAGGATAGTTATTACCCACACCAAAGCGCAGCCTTGGGTATGCATCTGTACCCAATACTTCTTCAATACTTTTTAATCCGTTATGGCCGCCTGCACTGCCAGAGGGCCTGAGGCGTAATTTATCAATAGGTATTGCTATTTCATCTACAATAACCAATGTATTTTCAATAGCAATATGTTCTTTATCGGCCCAATATTTTACAGCCTTTCCACTCAGGTTCATATAGGTAGTGGGTTTAATACAAACCAGTTTACGTCCTTTCAGGGTAAACTCAGCCACATCCGCCAACCGGTCGCTTCTAAAACTGGCCTCATGTTTTTGTGCCAGCACTTCGGCTACATTAAAGCCAATATTGTGGCGGGTATTTACATACTCTGCGCCAATATTACCCAATCCCACTATTAAAAATTTGTTCATTGCAAAACGAATATAAAAAAGTCCCGCTATTTGGTAGCGGGACTTTTCATTACACTAAACCTATTTATTTGCCTTTTGCAGGAGCGGCGCCTTTAGCAGCCGGTGCAGCAGCCTCTTCCTGTTTCAGCTGGCGGGTCATAACCACAGATGCCAGAGGAATACGGGGAGAGTTTAAAATTTCGTAGTTATCAGCCTTTACATCTTCTACACGAATGTTTTCATTCAGTTTCAGATTGGTTAGGTCTACCTCAATATTTTCTTTTAAATGCTTGGGGTAGGTTTTTACTTTTAAAGACTTCATTTTAGTAATCAACTTACCACCTTCTTTAACACCAATGGCCGTGCCGGTGTATTTTAAAGGAATAGTAGCAATTACTTTTTTGTCAGCTACCAGTTCTAATAAGTCAACGTGTGTTAAATGGTCGTTTACTTTATCAAACTGCAAATCTTTTAAAATGCATTTGTAAGTTTTTCCATTAACGGTTACTTCGGCTAACTGGAAAGCTGCTGTATATACCAGTGGTTTGAAAGCCGCAGCAGGAGCTGAAAAGTTCACTTCCTCTGCACCACCGTAAATTACACCAGGCACCAGTTCCTGAGAGCGAAGTTGCTGGGTGGCTCTTTTCCCAGTTTCGGTCCTCAGTTGTCCTTCGATTGTAATTGTTTTCATTTTTATATGTGTTTATTTGTTAACTATCTTTTGTGCCCTCATCAGCATCGTTGTGTCACTCACTTGTACTTTTTCAGCCCTGTTCTGCCGTTGAAGTGTGCGACGCAACCACTGCTGCATTACATTCTTTGGCTGGTAACCTACTCTTATTTATTTCTCAATTGAGAGTGTATAAATAAACTGGTAATGCTTTTATTTTCGGCGGCATTGCGTATGGCCGATGCAAAAAGATCTGCCACGCTTAACACTTTTATTTTAGAACAGCTTTGTTTTAGCGGTATGGTATCACAAACCACCAGTTCTTCTAAAACGCTGTTTTCAATATTGGCGTAAGCATTACCGCTTAAAACGGGGTGCGTACAAAGAGCTCTTACACTACGGGCGCCTTTTTCTTTTAAAAGGCCGGCGCTTTTTGATAAAGTACCACCGGTGTCGCAAATGTCATCAATCAATACCACGTCTCTGTCGGTTACATCTCCTATTACCACCATGCTGGCAATTTCATTGGCACGTTTGCGGTGCTTATCACAAATCACCATTTCTGCATTAAAGAAGCTGGCAATTTCCCGGATGCGGTTGGCACTTCCCACGTCGGGGGCCGCAAAGGTAAGGTTTTCCAGTTTCAGTTGTTGTATGTAAGGAATAAAAATGGCAGAAGAATCCAAATGGTCTACCGGTATATCAAAATAGCCCTGAATTTGAGGGGCGTGCAGGTCCATGGTAATTACCCTATCGGCACCGGCAGCAGTAATCATATTGGCAATTAGCTTAGAGCCAATGGCTACGCGGGGTTTGTCTTTTCTATCCTGGCGGGCATAGCCATAGTACGGTATTACAGCAATTACTTTGTAGGCAGAGGCCCGGCGGGCGGCGTCTATCATTAAAAGTAATTCTACAATATTATCGCCCGGAGAAAAAGTGCTTTGCACTAAAAAAACCATGTCTCCGCGGATGCTTTCCTGAAAAACCGGCTGAAATTCGCCGTCGCTAAACTTTTGGGTAATGCTTTTACCTAACGAGGTTCCAAATTGCTGGGCAATTTTTTCGGCCAGATATTGAGAACTGGTGCCCGAAAAGATTTTGGCAGTATGCTCCATAAATTGTGTGCTGTTGAGGCGGCGAAGATAAAACTTAGGAGCATAAAAAAAGGGGTTAACCGGAATAGTTTTCTACGGTTTATCAACTTGCTACAAAACGCTCATAAACAAACAGTAAATAAGCTTATGGCTTTATAGATGCCAGCATTTGTTTACCAGCTATACTGTTTTTAGAAGCATTGGCTGTATTTTCTACATTAACCGTTTTTTTGGGGTTTAATGCATAAAAAACAGATGAGCAAATGAAGATGGAAAAGAATAAAGCAACAGTGTAGATGCCTGCACAAAAAAACAGGCTTTGCAAACCTCCTAGGTTGTTAAAAGTGGTACGTTTCATGGGATATTGATTTTAGTTTTTCAAAGGTTACAACGGATAACAAAGTAACGATTAACAAGGTGCAACTATTGTACCAGTTGTTGGGATTTTTTTAACACAATAAAGTTAATGCGGTAAATTGTAGCATGCAAGACCAGAACTACTCAATTAAGCAGTGGGCAAAAGATGACAGACCCCGGGAAAAACTACTTAGTAAAACCCCGGCAGCCCTGAGTGATTCTGAATTACTGGCCATTTTAATTAATAACGGCACCCGCCAAAAATCGGCCGTTGACCTGGCCAAAGAGGTTTTGAAATTAGGGCAAAACAACCTGGATGAACTGGGCCGGCTTACCGTAAAAGAGCTGATGAAAATAAAAGGTATTGGAGAGGCCAAAGCCATTACCATTGCTGCCGCACTGGAGCTGGGCCGCCGCCGGCAAGCCAGTGGTTTTTTAGAGAAGCCTGTGGTACGGCAAAGCCGCGATGTGGCCACTTACTTACAAGCCCAGTTAAAAGACTATAGCCATGAAGTTTTTGGAGTAATTTTTTTAAACAGGGCTAATAAAATAAACCAGTTTGAAATCATCAGCCAGGGCGGCATTACCGGCACCGTGGCAGACCCCCGGGTTATTTTAAAAAAAGCGCTGGAAGCAGAGGCTGTTAGTATGGTGCTTTGCCACAACCACCCCAGCGGTAGTTTAAAGCCCAGCCGTGCTGATGAAGAGTTAACACACAAAATAAAAGAGGCTGCCCGTTTCCTTGACATTGCCGTAATTGACCATATTATAGTAAGCAATGAAGGCTATTACAGTTTTGCAGATGAAGGCCTATTATAAAAATTATTCCATCCAGGCGCCATTAACGGTATCACCTTGGGTTTCTACATAAATATGCTCCTGCAAAGTGGTGGCAATAGAAAGCCCCACATAATCGGGGTGTATAGGAAACGTTTTATGGCTGCGTTCTACCAACACTAATGTTTGAATTTTTTTAGGGTGAAATGCCATAAAAGGTTTAAGGCCATATAAAAGCGTTTTACCACTGTTGGCCACATCGTCTATTACTATAATTATTTTATTGTCAAAATTATCGGGCACATTAACAGTTACCTGTACAGGGTGCTTTTTATCTAATGCTATTGTTACAAAAGAAATTTTAAATGCGGCAATAGTTTGCAGGTAGCTGGCAATATTGCGGGCAATAATACTTCCGCTTTCTGTAATACCGGCCAGCACCACTTCACCGGCATCAATATTATTTTCTGCAATTTCATATGCCATGCGCTGCAACTTGCGGGCTGCTGTTTCTTTGTTTAATATGTATCTTTTTTCTGCCACACATTTTATTTTTAGTGCCTAAAAATATAACAATTACCCATAGCTTGCAGCAAACAACTTAAAACACTTAATTTAGTTGTGTAAACTATTCGTATGCATTACTTACCACAGCTTGCTTTTTTGTTACTGGCCGCCGCTGCCGTTTTTTTATTCAGTAAAAAGGTTACAGAAATACGCCGCAATATTTTACTGGGTATGCCACAAGATTTTTCTGATAACAAAGCTGCCCGCTGGCGCAATTTACTATTGCTGGCTTTTGGCCAAAAGAAAATGTTTACCAATCCGCTGGTGGCCATTATGCACTTTATTATTTACGCCGGTTTTATAATTATAAATATTGAAGTGCTGGAAATATTTATTGATGGCCTTGCCGGCACCCACCGCATCTTTGCTTCTTTCCTCGGTGGTTTTTATAATTTTTTAATTAATGCTTTTGAATGGCTGGCTGCCGGCGTATTGCTGGTGTGTATTGTTTTTCTTACCCGCAGAAATGTACTTAAAATAAAACGTTTTCTCAGCAACGATTTAAATGGCTGGCCCCGCAGCGATGCCAATTATATTCTTATTACCGAAATTGTATTGATGAGCCTTTTTCTGTTAATGAATGCAGCCGATACCTTATTACAACAACGCGGCGCACCGCATTACACAGAACATCTTACTGGCAATTTTCACGTTTCATCCATTTTACATCCGTTGCTGAATGGTATGAGTGATGGTGCATTAATTACCATTGAACGCACCGCCTGGTGGCTGCACATTATTGGCATCTTTGCTTTTTTAAATTACCTGCCCTGGAGCAAGCACCTGCATATTTTACTGGCTTTCCCCAACGCCTATTATGCAAGATTGCAACCACAAGGCATTATGCAAAACATGCCTGCTATACAAAATGAAGTATTGTATGCCATGCAACCAGAACTGGCCCCCACAGAAGCGGGTGCTACCCCAAAGTTTGGCGCTAAAGATGTAACCGACCTTAGCTGGCGCAACCTGCTGGATGCATACAGTTGCACCGAATGCGGACGCTGCACTGCAGCCTGCCCGGCCAACCAAACCGGCAAATTGTTAAGCCCCCGTAAAATAATGATGAGCACCCGCGACCGCTTAGAAGAAGTTGGCAAAAATATAACCACCAATGGCAGTTTTAAAGAAGATGGCAAAACCCTGCTGCACAATTATATTTCAGTAGAAGAACTGCGGGCCTGCACCACCTGCAACGCCTGTGTGGAAGCCTGCCCCGTAAGCATCAGCCCTTTGGAAATAATTGTTGAGCTGCGACGCAGTCTTATAATGGAAGAAAGCAATGCACCACAAGAATGGAACAGCATGTTCAGCAATATTGAAAACAATTTTGCCCCCTGGAAATTCAGCCCCGATGAAAGAGACCAATGGACGCAAGCCTAGTTTTTTTTGATACCAGCTGCAAAGCAAGGCCCGGCACCGGTTGCGTCGCACACTTGTGCCACACAATTAAAATGAACATTTTGTGGCGCCCCGCTGCAAGCAGTGGAAACGTACCCAATAACTGGCCAATGCAATAGCAAATAAAATTATTATACGCACTGTTAAACATGACAAGCATTCAAAAGCAACTATTTAAACTGGCGGTTTTTAATACCCTCATTTTTGTGGCACTGTTTATTGTATACCTTGTATTAAGCTTTGTATTAAGCAGCGATGCCGGTAAACGTTTTGGCACCGATGCCGGAATTCTTTTTGTATTTATCATTACTGTTCATCTTTTTATTAATTACCTGCTGTTGCAAAAAAACCAGTTGGCAAAAGCAAAATATATTCTCATTTTCAGCATAGCCATTATTGCAGCCTATGTTTTATTAATTGTTATTTAGCATGACCAACAACCAATACGCATACCTGGCCCTGGGCGATTCTTATACCATCGGAGAAGCGGTGCCGGTGTATGAAAACTTTCCCTACCAAACGGTACAGCTATTGCGTAAGGCCGGGCATCATTTTCATGCGGCAGAAATTGTAGCAAAAACCGGGTGGACTACCGACGAACTGCAAAACGGTATTAATGCTACCCGCTTTCAATCGTCTTACAATTTTGTTAGCCTGCTGATAGGCGTAAACAACCAATACCGCGGCCGTAGTGTGGAAGAATACCAGATACAATTTGAAAACCTATTGCAACAGGCCATACGGTTTGCCAATAAAAAAGCAGCCAGCGTTTTTGTGCTGTCTATACCCGATTGGGGTGTTACCCCTTTTGCCAGAGACCGGGATATAAAAAAAATAAGCAGCGAGATTGATGCTTTTAATGCTGCAAATAAAAAACTGACCGATACATACCAATGTAATTATATAAACATTACCCCACTTACCTGTGAAGCGGCCAGTGATACAACCCTGCTGGCTGCAGACCAGTTGCACCCATCGGGAAAAGATTATAAAAGATGGGCGCAACTATTAAGCACGGCAATTATTAATAAACTGTAAATATGAAATCTAAATCGCTACTGATTGTACAAATTGTTATGGTGCTGGTTATTGCACTCAGTATTTATTTTATAGGCGCTTCTTATTTTAGTTTTAAAACGCTGCAACAAAATAACACATCGGCAAACCTTATATCAAATAAAAGTATTGTAGTAATGCTTTTAAAGCAATCTGTTTTACCAGCTTTATTTTTAATTAGTTTTTTGTTGCTGCTAAAAAGAAAAAACTGGGGTTGGGTTTTAGCCGTTGCTTCTTTTATTGCACTTTTTATAGAAACATTTGCGGTACTGCTTGCCAACAGAGAACCGGCTGCCCTCTTCTTTTCTGTACCGTTTTTATTAATAAGTTTTCTTTGTTTGTTTTTATTATTTCAGCAAGCCCTGCGCAAGCTGTTTAATGTGGTAAACGCAACCTATCTTTTAACTGTAGCCAGCATTGTTGTGATTTTAATACTGCTTAACGGTTAATGTAATATTGTATATGAACGCTATACCGCTGAAGTGTGCGACGCAAGGCTGCTGCTATGAAAACCTACCGCTGGTAACAAAAACACTGTTATGATAAAGAGAAAGCGATTGGGTTCCGAACTGTTTATAATAATTTTATTATTGTTATTACTACTGCATGGTATTTACGATACGGCGCAATACGCCACCAATACACTACCCCTTAACAGCAGCAAATGGATAGGCATTGCACAGCTCTGCTTTAACCAACTGGTAAAACTGATAGCCATTGTTTTATTATGGCAGCAAAAAAAAGCAGGCTGGCATATAACAGCCGGCATTTACCTGTTTGTAATTTTTGAAGGGGCTATTGTTATTATAAGTGCATTGCCACAGCGCAGCGCTGGTTTATTAATTACACTGTTGGCAATGAGCATAGCTGCGTTTATTATTTTTTTGCTGCACCTGCCAGCTATGAAAAAAAATTATGGCGTTAACAGAAGTAGTTATTGGAAAGCCCTGGTGGTGGCACTGCTGATACTGGGCATTTATCACATCAACCGCTAAAAAAAGAAAAACAACCTGGAGAGGTTGTTCTTCATTGGAAACTGAATTTTCCTGGACGGTTTTTTCTACAGATTTGGATTTAACTCATAGAACATTGGATAATACTGGACATTGGACTGTGAAATGGTTTGTTCTATAAATTTCGTTCAATTCTTTAAGAAATCCACCAATGTGCATAACTACAAAAGGGCAAATGCGATTAAAATGACGTTAATCAACATTGCCCTTTCATGGCTACAGTATTTACAGCAAATGAAAATGGTAAAAACACTTAGCGCACCGTATTAAAGGAGATCGTCTTCACCAAAACGGTACTGCTGTTTAATTTTTTTCAACACTTCGTCCATAGAAGCCCGGTGGTCTTTGGGGTTCCATTCGCCCCGCTCCCATTTGTCCAGTTCTTCATCAATATGTTTTTGTTGCAGGTTGGTCATGCGTTCCACTAACTGATCAGATACTTCTTTTTGTTTCTGATAAATATTTTTCTTGCGTTCAAAAACAATCTCTTTGTCTTTGCGCATATCATTTTCATGGGCGGCCATTTGTGTAAGTTCTTCTTTAGCCAACGCAATATCATAAGGCCCTACTGGCATGATGAGTTTTGAAAGTATAGGACCAATTTCTATTAATATTATCAGCAGTGATATAAACAGGCTGCTCCAAAACACGCTGGGTTCTTTGGCAGAAAGATCGCTCATGGCCTTATTACGTTCCAGAAAACCAATATTGCTGGCAGTAAGTGTGGCGTATTGCCTGCGTTGCTGCTCTTGTGTGGCGTGCACATTGGCAATAATACTATCCTGTGCTTTGATGGATTGCGATAGCAACAGCAACTCTGGTGTAAACTGCGTTACGGCATTTTCATAGGCCTGCATTTTTAAACGGGTGAGCTGTTCAATGCCCCGCTGGCCCGATCCGCCGGTGCCATCTGCTTCCCGCACATAGGCTGTTTGCAATTGCGCAATACTATCTTCTATGGCCAGCTTACGGGCAAAAAGACGGTTGCGTTCTGTGGTGGCGGTGTTAATGGCATTGTTATTTTCTAATTGCAGCAGACTATCGTTTAATAACATTTTCTGGTGCATATTTTCCACCACCTGCGTATTAATTTCTTTTTCAAAAATTTTCAGCTCCAGTGGGCGGGCAATGGTAATACCAATTAAAATAGCCAGTGCCAGCCGTGGCACCGTCATCCATAATTGTTTCTTTTTGCTTACGCCATATTTGCGCATGGTGGAAACAAGAAAGCGGTCGAAATTAAAAATAATTAAACCCCAGATGAGGGCAAAGGCAATCGTCCAACCGATATTACCAAACACACTGTAAATAGCATATCCGGCAGAAACTGAGGCCAGCACAAAGGTAGCCAGCACGACGCCCCCCAAACCGGCATACTTGGTATGCTCTGATGGGTATTGTTTTAATAACTGCTGGTGGGCACCGGCACACCACCACAAAAAATTAGACTCCGTGTTTTTTTTACTGGTACCGCTAAAGTTGTCGTAAGAATACAAAGTATCCTGCTGACAGTTTTTTTGTTCAGGCATCGATTTAAAGCATTAAGTAAGTAGAATTATTACAATAGCGGTTGAAGTAGGAACAGAACAAAGAACGGCAAAAGGCTGCTAATAATTGTAAAGAAAACGTGAAAAGAAAAAGCCCGGCTGTTAAATTGCCGGACTGTATTGTTATGCAGTATTTCTGTTTAATGCGTTATCATAATTTTTTTAACCAGTTGCTTTTGTCCGCCTTCCAGTTGCAGGTAATAAACGCCGCTTGATAAAGCAGCAGGAATAGTATACTGAACAGTGTTGACTCCCTTTTCATAATTTTTGGCAGGTGCAATTACAGCCGCTAACTGCCCCGTTGCAGCAAACAGCTTAAGCGATAATTGCTGCCGTTGTTTTAATTCAAGCCGAACATTTATAGAAGTAACAGCCGGATTAGGATATACACTGTATGCAAACTGGTATTGCGCCGGGTTGTTTATACTATCCTTCTTATCAATATTAACCAGCGAAAACTGCTGTGATAAATAAATGGGCGACCCCGTTAAGGCCACTGTATTAGAAGCTGTGTTGCTGGTGCTGAGTGTTTGAGAAAAATTCCATTCCCGCTTATCCAGCTGTGGTGCCACCATCATTGCTGCTGGAAAGCTATAAGTAGCCGTGGCCACCTCGCTTTGGTCAGTAGCTGTTTTAGCCCACAGCACATACACATAATCATCCACCGCATTTTTAAACGCACCGCCACCAATAGTTGCGGGCAGGTTCATAGCCGCCGTACGTGCCGCATCATATCGGTAACCATATAAAATATCAGAACAGGTTTTGTTAACAATACCTTCATCGGTATATTCTTGCAGGTAAGCACCACCATTGGCATCCGGACCAATGCCACTCAGTGCTTTATAAAAACCCATGGTTTGATAAGGGTCTGTAGCCACACTGTACACCGCCCCTTCTCCAATAGCATATGCATAAATCTGAAGAATATTATTTTTTTGTGCCTCCACTAATATCTTAGCATAGTAGTTCCGCTGCGATTCATCGCCACCAATAAAATTGCCAAACTGCTTGCGGGGTAAATTGGTTTCTGTGCAAATAAAAACTTTCTGCGGATAAGTGCTGCCATTGTAACCATGCGTGTTTAACACCGCCTGCATTTCTGTACGCTGGTTTATAAACGCTTCCGCAGCGGCATCTGAGTGGCGCTTGTAGGCCACCGCACCAATGCCATTATCCCAATACTGTAAATCGTATAACGGGTATTTATGAAAACTCAAACAATCAAAATAAGCGCCGCCGGTTAACGGGTAAGTGGCATTTACGCTGCCATCAACCGGGTTATCTGTGTTTCTTAAAATAGCATCTAAAAAAGCGGGGTAACCAATACCGCCTGTGGTTACATATGCTGTGGGGTCAACCGTTTTTATAACTTCGTAGCTGATGCGCAGCAAACGCACGTAATGTTCCACCGGAGCTTTTATATTCACCAGTTCGCAGGGTGTGGGGTCATTATCCCACCAGTTGCCGGCTTGTCCGCTGGCCTTCCAGCCGTTTACACCATTATCCAAATCGGGTTCATTTAAAATCTCCCAAAACTTTACATAGTCCTTATAAATACTTACTGTTTTATACACGTATAAGGCATAGTAATTATTTTCATTCACCGGTGTGCCGTTGGCGCCCCCATCCCAAATAGGTTCATACATATTGCTGAACAGGTTGGATGCATCTGCACAGCCGCCGTAACTGGCATTGTCTTTATGCGCTGCCGATGCGGGCAAACCCAGAAAAACAGTATTATCCTGTATCCCCAAACTGGCATAATGCTGAAACTCTGCCACACGAATATTGTAGCCCCATGTTTCTAAAAAACTTTCTGGTAAAGAAGGACGCAGTGTTTTTGCACCCGCACCTCTTACTCCCAGGGCCACATTACCTGCTGCAATATTGGCAATGGTATTGTCCGTCCATGTGGGGTAGTAACCCGTGTTGGTGCCGTATAAAAAATGATTGCTGTAAACCGGAACGCTGCCGGGGGTATTCGCCGTAAAACTAACCTGCGCTTTAACAGCAGTGGCAACAATTACAATAAAGAAAAGAGTAACCAGGTTTTTCATACACGTATATTGGGTTAATAGCCACGGCTCAAAAGTCAAATAACATGCCAATGCAGCCAGTGCCTACAAACAATAAACAGAATACGTAAAATAAATAGCAGAAATTGTATGAAGCCGGCACAATATCGCTGTGCGGCAGCCGTTGCGTCGCACACTTGTGCGGCAGGAATTTTTATCGGCAGATAATTAATTTAGTAGCGTTTGATTGCGGGTGTTTGAGGTGATTTAGCCTGCAAGGTTAGTGGTGCAATCTAGTAATTATAATGTCTTAGTAAATTTTTTATCTATAGAAGTATTACTCGGACAAAGTACAAGCCTGTTCTTAATTACTAACCCATTCTCATATTTTTTTAGTTTGATTCGGCTTCTTGTAAATGGTATACTATTAACATAGATTGTATCAATTGGGGAGTTTACCTTTTCTGAATTATAATTGTATGTTTCGTCTAATAAACAGACTACTTTTTTGTTAATTAGATTCCACCTACCTTTAAATTTAATTCTATTAGTTTTTTCTGATTTCAAAAAAACATAAACCGAGCTATCGGGATTAAATTGGTATACATAACTACTGTTTGATTTTGAATCGTAATTACAATAAGTAGCGGATTTGAAATTCAA
>JANRMC010000058.1:0-3139 GCA_033761915.1 Flavihumibacter sp. | reverse complement strand
GGGTATATTCAATTGTAAACTATACTAAGAAAAAAAGTAAACAGATAGTGAAGTAATGAAGTGTGGAGATAAATTAAAAGCCTACCGCTTTTACCTGCTGCTAAAATTGGTTTTTTAGCAGCAGGGTACTGGATGATATAGGTTTTGGCTTCTGAACACGGATATTGGATGTGTACAAAGCGGTTTTTTAGGATAGTCTTTCTGTTACGATATTGGATCTTCTGCGAAAACGGTTTTACAAATCAGGACGTTGGATCTTACTGGTCTTAAATGGATATTGATGGTCTTACAAGGATATCTATGAATCAACAGATGGTTTAACCGGAAAATTGGAAAAAAGAAAGTTGACTGATATTGGATTTTTTAAATTCGGTTGTTCTGCAGGAATTGGATTTAGTGATCTGGTTGTTACGTGGATATTGGATTACGATATCAATCAACTTCTGCTACAAATGTAGATAGCCTGAAGTGCTTGTACAAGAGCGCTTTCACCCTTTATTCAGTCTTCAGTTTTTTACCATGCTATCGTAAGCTTTACACTGTGTTTTCGTAGTTATACTATGCTTAAAGCCGTTAATTCCTGCAGGTCCAATCAACTGCTTTTGAGAACCAGCATTTTAGTAATAGAGAAAAATAGCTACGCTTTTGCCGGGTTTTTGCCTAACACCCGTTCAATGGGTGGTTTCTGAGTAGTTTTCACTAACCTTCAAAAACAGATTTTAGCAGTTTGTTTATACTAAAAGAGCTGCACAAGGCAGCTCTTTTTAAAATCTTCTTTATGGTGTGAAATTTTTAATTACCCAAAGCCTGTATTACATCATACTTGGTTACAATATGGTAATTGCCTGCATCGTCTTTACTCAATACTGCGCCGTTATCTTTATTAATAAGCGTTTTTAATTTTTCAATCGGTGTTAAAAAATCAACCAATGGTAGCGCAGGCTCCATCACCGTTTCTACCAATGCATTTTTTAAATCTGGGTTCGAAAATATTTTTAAAAACAAACCATTTTCGCTGATAGCACCCACAGGCCCGTTGCCATTCATTACAGGTACATGCTCAATATCGTATTTACGCATCAGTTCAACCGCTTCAGCTACAGTATGCTGTGGTGCCACGCTTACCAGTTTCTGTTTGCTGCCTCTTCCATTTACAATATCTCTGAAAGTTTTCACATCTAAGAAACCACGTTGCATCATCCACTCATCGTTGTATATTTTGCCTACATAACGGCTGCCATGGTCGTGAAAAATACAAACCACCACATCATCTTTTTTTAATTTGTCTTTTAATTGCAATAAACCCTGTAAACAACTGCCTGCACTATACCCACAAAATAATCCTTCTTCTTTTGCAAGTTTTCTTGCCATTACAGCACCATCTTTATCGGTTACCTGTTCAAAATAATCTATCACACTCATATCATAATTTTCCGGTACAAAGTCTTCACCAAAGCCTTCACTTATATAGGGGTGTACTTCATTCATATCAATCTCGCCGGTCTTAAAGTATTTGGTCAGTAAAGAACCGTACACATCAATAGCCCAAACCTGTATATTGGGATTCATTTGTTTTAAATATTGTGCGGTTCCTGTAACGGTGCCACCGGTACCTGCGGTGCAAACCAGATGTGTAATTTTTCCTTCGGTCTGCTTCCATATTTCAGGGCCAGTACTTTCATAATGCGCCAGCCGGTTAGCCAGGTTATCATACTGGTTGCAATGAAAAGAATTCGGTATTTCCTTTGCCAACCTTCTTGCAATAGAGTAATAGCTGCGCGGGTCATCCGGCTCTACGTTGGTAGGGCAAACAATTACCTCGGCACCTACTGCCCTTAAAATGTCCATCTTTTCTTTACTCTGCTTATCGGTAGTGGTAAAAATACATTTGTACCCTTTTACAACAGCCGCTAATGCCAAACCCATGCCCGTGTTACCACTGGTGCATTCAATGATAGTTCCTCCGGGTTTAAGTTTGCCTTCTTTCTCGGCTACTTCCACCATTTTTAAAGCCATGCGGTCTTTAATACTGTTGCCGGGGTTAAAATAATCCACCTTTGCCAGTACCGTACATGGCAGGTGGCTGGTAATTTTATTTAAGCGAATTAATGGCGTGTTACCAATCGTTTCTAAAATATTATTTTTTATATCCATTACAGGTTTTATTTACAGGGCAAATGTACAATTTTAAAACAGGCGGCAACCCTGTTAAGCCATAAGAGTTTTATAATAATGAAGCCGGCCTTTTATCAATTACCCGGCACCCGTTGCTCGTTGAAAACCCCGATACGATTTGTGTATTGCTTTCGGGGCACACTTGTACTCAATATCTTTGTGCAGCAAATGCAGCGGTTTTACATGGCAGCACAACAAACAACAACTGTATATTTCATCAGCGGCCTGGGTGCCGATAAAAGAGTGTTTAAATATATTCAGCTACCCGAAGGATATAACGCTGTTTATTTAGATTGGCTAAAGCCCGGCCATAAAGAAGCACTGACTGCCTATGCACAACGCATGGCCGCTGGTATTAACACCACGCAGCCTTTTGTATTACTGGGACTGAGTATGGGTGGTATGATTGCCACAGAAATTGCAAAATTATATCCGCCACAACAACTCATCCTTCTTTCTTCAATACCTCATCATACACAATTACCCTTTTATTTTAAATGGGCAGGAAAACTGCACCTGCAAAAAATAGTGCCATTATCGTTTGTAAAAGCTGCTGCAAAAACAAAGCGATTATTTACCAATGAAAAGAACGAAGACAAACAACTCATACGTCAGTTAATTGCAGAAACAGATAATTATTTTTTGCGTTGGGCAATGTCGGCCATTGTAAACTGGAAGGGTGGTATACCATCTGCCGGTTATGTTCATATACATGGAGACCGGGATGAAATTTTACCACACCGCTTTGTACAACCCACCCACACCGTAAAAAGAGGAAGTCATTTAATGGTACTTACCAGACCCCGTGCTATTAATGAAATATTAAGTACTGTTTTAGCCGTTAACTGTTAATAAAACAAAATTTTTTCTTTCGCTCATTCTGCTATTTTTGCTGCCCCAAAAAAGCTCAGTTTTATGGTGCGGTACAAGTGAGTGACACAACAATGCTGATACTTGTGCCGAG
>JANRMC010000057.1:0-4646 GCA_033761915.1 Flavihumibacter sp. | reverse complement strand
AAAACAGAGCAAAGCATTCGCAAAAGCAGCCTTGAAGAGATATTTGGTAAACTAAAAAAAACAAAGCAGGGAGACCATAATACCCGCAAACCCGGGCAGGGCGATGAACTGAATGCAGAAACAAGACCCTTTCAGTTTGGAGACATGCTGGAGCAGATAGACTTTACAGAATCTATCCGCAATGCACAAATTAACCATGGGCTGGATAGTTTTACCATGCATGAAGACGATTTAAGAATTAAGGAGACTGATTTTAAATCGCAAACATCCACGGTATTGATGATTGATATTTCTCACTCCATGATTTTGTATGGAGAAGACCGTATAACCCCAGCTAAAAAAGTGGCCATGGCTTTAAGCGAACTGATAACTACCAAATACCCTAAAGACACTTTAGATATTGTGGTGTTTGGCAATGATGCATGGCCGGTTGAAATAAAAGATTTGCCTTATTTACAGGTGGGGCCTTACCATACCAATACCGTAGCGGGTCTGGAACTGGCTATGGATATTTTAAGAAGACGCCGCAACCCTAACAAACAAATTTTTATGATAACTGATGGCAAGCCTACCTGTTTGAAAATAGGCAAGCGTTATTATAAAAATAGTTTTGGCTTAGACCGTAAGATTACCAACCGCTGCCTGAACCTTGCGGCGCAGTGCAAAAAACTAAAAGTGCCCATAACCACTTTTATGATAGCCAGCGACCCCTACCTGCAGCGTTTTGTAACAGAGTTTACAGAAACCAATAATGGCAAAGCCTTCTTTGCATCATTAGATCATTTGGGGGCATTTATATTCAGAGATTTTGAAAGTGGCAAACGCAAAACATTATATTAGCCGGTAAGAAAAAAATATGTATATACTTTCTAAAATTGAGGAACATTTGGCAAAAGAGATTACGGATTGTGCTTATAAGGTTCATAAGCAATTGGGACCGGGGTTACTTGAAAAAATTTATGAAAGTTGCTTTTGTCACGAGTTACTTAAAAAGGGGATTCCTTTTCATAGGCAAGTAGCTTTACCAATATACTAAGATAATTTAAAATTTGAAGAAGGTTTAATTTTAGATGTTTTGGTTGCAGATTCAATAATATGTGAATTAAAAGCGGTTGACAAAATTAACCCGTTATGGCAGGCACAGCTTTTTAGTCACTTAAAACTAAGTGGTAAAAAAGTGGGGTTTATTATTAATTTCAATGTTCCTTTAATTAAAGATGGAATCAGACGTTTTTGTGTAAACACTATATAATTCTTACTTTCTTACCGGCCATTTTTAGACTGCAGTATAAGTGAGTGACACAACGATGATGAGTAAAGATTAAATGTTGACAATATAAAAAACATACATGGATATTAAGAAGATTAAAACAGTTGGTGAACTTAAAAAAAGCGGATACCAATCAAAAACGGTAAAAGAAGAATTAAGAGCCAACTTAATTAAAAAATTACAACAGAAAGAAACTACGTTTCCGGGAATACTGGGTTATGAAGAATCTGTAGTGCCCGATGTGGAAAGAGCCTTATTAAGTAAGCATAATATTCTTTTTTTAGGTTTACGCGGACAGGCAAAAACAAGAATGGCCCGTTTAATGACAGAGCTGCTGGATGAATACATACCCTGCATCAGCGGTAGTGAAATTAATGATGATCCGCTGGAACCGGTATCTCGTTATGCATTAGACCAATTGGCAGCGCATGGAGATGATACACCCATACATTGGATACACCGCAGCGAACGTTACGGCGAAAAACTGGCTACGCCTGATGTAAGCGTGGCAGATTTGATTGGAGATATTGACCCGATTAAAGCGGCTAACCTGCGCTTAACGTTTGCAGATGAAAGAGTCATTCATTACGGTATTATACCTAAAAGCAACCGCGGTATTTTTGTTATTAATGAAATACCCGATTTACAGGCAAGAATACAAGTGGCCTTATTTAATATACTGGAAGAAGGCGATATTCAGATACGTGGTTTTAAATTACGTTTACCATTAGACATGCTATTTGTTTTTACAGCCAACCCGGAAGATTACACCAACCGTGGCTCTATTGTAACGCCATTAAAAGACAGAATAGAAAGTCAGATTTTAACGCATTACCCCAAAACACTGGAAACCTCTTTAGCCATTACCGCACAAGAGGCACAGATAGATGATGCGCAAAAAGCAATAATTACTACCAGCGATCTTATTAAACGATTGATAGAACAGGTAGCTTTTGAAGCAAGAAGCAATGAATATGTAGATAAGAAAAGTGGTGTAAGTGCCCGTTTAACTATTGCTGCTTTAGAAAATGCGGTCAGTGCCGCAGAACGCCGGGCTATTATTAACCAGGAAAAAAATACCCAGGTATGGATTAGTGATCTTGCCGGTATTATACCATCAATAACCGGTAAAATAGAATTGGTATATGAAGGAGAACAGGAAGGGCCTTACCAGGTAGCTTTAAACTTGTTAGACAAAGCCATCCGTTCACAGTTCATTCAATACTTTCCCAACCCCGAAACGTTTAAGAAAAGAAGAAATACCGGCAAAGAAAGTACCCGTGAAGAAGAAAACCCTTTTAAAGCTGTTATACGCTGGTTTGATAATGGCAACAGTGTAGATACGCCATTTAGCTTAACGGATAAGGAGAAAGTGGTACAGTTGTATGCCGTTAATGGTTTGCATGCTTTGGTAAAAAAATATTTCAGCAAGGCCAATGAAATGGAAACGGCTTTATTAATGGAGTTTGTGTTACACGGACTGGCCTCCTACTCTTTCATCAGTAAAAAAATGGTAGATAACCGGATTGAGTTTAAAGATTTAATTGGCAGTATGGTAAACCTGGGTGGCTTAACATCGGGCAGCGATGATTTTGATGATGAAGAAAGCTGATACAGGAGTAAATGTTTAATTAATAATGGAGAATTGATAAATCATACATCTTAACAATTCTCCATTATCAATTTTAAAATTATGCTTGTGCGGTTGGGCCTCCAAAGTTCATTGGAAACTCAATCATTTCCTGGTCTTTTATTTCACCATGTGCTTCTTCATAGCGGTGAATATTATCGTCTAACGCTTTTAAAAAACGCTTGGCGTGTTGTGGTGTTAAAATAATACGGCTTTTTACTTTGCTCTTAGGCACACCGGGCATTACATTTACAAAGTCTACAATAAACTCGGCATGCGAGTGGGTTATAATTACCAGGTTAGAATAAGTACCCTCTGCCACCTCTTCGGTAATCTCAATATTCAGCTGGCTGTTGTTTTGCGGATTATTTTCCATAATTAGTATTTAAATAAACAGGAGATTGACTATTCAATCTCCTGCAGCAAATTTATTAAACAAATAGTTGTTGCTATAATTTTCTTTGGCGCAACAGCTGGCTCAGCAAATTTTCTGTGGGCTTATCTTTTATTTGCAGCATAAAAGAATTCTTCTCCTCATCGTTCAGTGGCAGAAAAGGCGTAAGCGCCGTAAAATCTCCTTTAACCAGTGTTATTTTCTTACTGGTTTTATCGTAATAATAATAATCCCAGTAGGTATCAAAAAACTTATTATCGGCAGTGCCGGGCAATGCAGATGAGGTGGTTTTAATTTCTTTACGATATGCTTTTAAAACACTGATGCTCGCTCCATCATAAACCACCTGGTAATACCCTTTTACATTTTTAACTTTAGGGTAATTGGCCACAGGCAGAAACAATAGCTTCTTCACATTTTTGTCTTCGGGGTCTGTAACAGTAAGTACAAACTCAGCAATTTTTTCATCAATTTCGCTTGAATCATTTCCATTCTTAAAGTGCACGCTGCCATCATATGGACTGTATTTAAAAATATATTGATTATACTCTCTGCCATCTGGTGTTTTTACATGGCCCTCCGCCCATTCTTCAAACAAAAAGGGTGAGCCGGCTACTCTTTCATTGTTTATCAGTACAAAATTTCCATTTCCAGAAGTAGGTGTCCAGCTTCCGTTTAATTCTAAGCGGTCTCTGAACATACCTTGTGTATAGCTTACGCTTTGTGCACAAACCAAGGAGCTCATACTTACTGATAGCAGTAATAAACTAAGATTCTTTTTTTTCATATTTAGTAGGTGTTTGTGAGCTGAAGAATACATATTAGCTGTTGTTGCGTCGCACCCTTGTACGGCAACAATAATTGCAGCATTTATTAAAGTTACAAAATTATAATGGTGTTGCTAATGCAGTTGTTAAATTTTGGTATGCTGCTGAAGTGTGCGACGCAACGGCTGTTGCTATTATATCTGTTGCTGGTTACCAATAAAAAAGCTGCAAATAAATTGCAGCTTTTTTATTATAGTAATTCTTTATGTGAGAACTATAATCTATTCCAAATGATATTGTGACAAGCATGCTGCCACCAGGATGAGTACTACGTTTATCATGGTTACGAAGTGGACTTATGAACGGGTTAGACAATAGGGGCCCTGAGATAATTAGGATACGGGGCGAATATCCTAAGGAGTTATAGGGTAGTTAGAATATAGCTGTCGGTATAGAAGGTAGTCAGTGTGTAAGTATAGTTGAAGGCCTGTGTTGTTCGTGAAGAGGGGTGACTAGCTTCACGAGGTTCCAGGGGCGATATCAGGGACGGAGAATACGCTGCTGGACTGTCACAGCCTATCTGAT
>JANRMC010000056.1:0-34506 GCA_033761915.1 Flavihumibacter sp. | reverse complement strand
CTGCTGGCTACCAAAATTTATTTACCATAAATTAACTGGCGGATGTATTCCAGTTTCAGATCAACTCCCTTTTTAACCGATTGCTGCGTGGGCCAGATAGTAATATCGGGTATAATACCGCGGCCATCTTTAGGCTTGCCGGCATCCATTACCATTCTGAAACGGGGCAGACGAAAACGTATTTTGGTAACAGGTAACGTAGCATCGGGTATAAACCATGCCGTGTTACCATAAGCACCTCCGCCGGTTTCTTCTCCCACAACAGTTACATTTTTTTGCCCTTTAATAGCATTTATAAACAATGTGGTGGCAGAAAAAGAATTACCGCCTGCTAATACATACAAATTACCGTTGTAATGATTTTTTTTATAGGGCTTAAACTGCCGGCGTTCATAGTAGCCAAAATGATAGTTACCATCTTTGCGCTTTTTGGTCATGGCGTGCATAAAGAAAAAAGCCATCCAGCTGTTTTGTATATGTCTTTCATAGCTGCTCAGGCGTTTAATGGCATATAAAGAATCGGCCAGTTTAAAACGGTGGTTGGCCACATAACGGGTAAGTGCGGTGGAGTGCAACACGTTGCCACCACCATTATTGCGTAAATCTATTACCAGGTTTTTAATTTGGCGCTGCTTAATTTCTTTAAACGATTTTTTAAAGAACCGCTTTAGATTATTACCATTGCCAAAACTGGTAACTGTTAAATAGGCTGTTTTGTAAACGGTGTCTATCTGTATATTTCTGGTGGCGTTAATGCGGCGTTCACGTTCTGGCGGGCGGTTTGGTATTGGTTGTGGTGCAATGCGGCGCCGGTTAAAACTGTCTTTGGCCACATCGTACAAGTGCAGTGTGTTTGTTTTTGCTATACCGTTGGTATCTGTGTATTGCAGCTGCCATTGATCTTTTAACCCGTAAATATTTTTATACCAGCCGGCAAAATTGCCAATATTACTCAGCGATTGGTATTTGTGATTAATACTGTAGCCATCGGTAGCCATGTACTGAAAAAGGCTGTCTCTTATTTGTTGTATGGGTACCCCATCAATGGCTGTTACCAATGCACCACGGGTTATTGCAGAATCACGCCGGTTTATATTAGAATAAACAACAGCGCTGTCTTTCCAAAATTTAAGACTGAGCGGAAATACCGGCAGGCGGGCCGTGTTCATATACCGGCTGTACGCTTTAGAGTATTTAACCACCGTATGCCCGCAATTAATTTTACTGATTACATAACTTAACAGCGTTCTGAACTGTGGCTCCGTCATAGAATCTTTTAACTGCTGGTAGCCATAGTTAAAATAGTAATCCATACTATCTTTTGAAGTATACCAGTAAACAGACGGATGTGCCTCCTGCAGTATTTGCTGAAACAGGCGATAGTCTTTTTGCAAATCTGCCACCCCATACTTGCGTGCAGGGTTAAAAGATTTACGGCTGCCGGCACAACTTACCAGTAAGCAAAAGAAAAGCCCTGTAAAAAAATAAGAGAATAATTTAGCCATGCTCATTCAATCATTGCTGAAACGCATTCCATCCCTGTGCGGTTATATCAAAACTATTACCCCCCTTGGTTAAAATTTTACAGCCCTTTTCCGGCTCTGTTATGTAACCCACCACGCTGATGTTTTCATTCAGCACCAGTTTGTCATAATCTGCCTGAGATACTGTAAATAATAACTCATAATCTTCTCCTCCGCTTAAGGCACAGGCGGTAGGGTCCAGCTCAAACTTAAACGCTGCATTGCGGGCATCATTGTGAACAGGTATCTTTTCTTCATACAACACACAGCCTGCATTACTTTGTTTGCACAGGTGCAGTATTTCAGAGCTGAGGCCGTCGCTTATATCCATCATAGCAGTGGGTTTAATACCACTGCTGGCAAAAAACTCAATAGTATCTTTTGCTGCTTCCGGCTTTAACAGGCGGCCAATAACGTATTGCTGATTTTCTAAATCGGGCTGCACACCGGGGCTTTCCAGAAAAATTTTCTTTTCTCTTTCTAATATTACCAGGCCTAAATAGGCCCCACCTAAATCTCCGCTCACGCAAAGCAGGTCTCCTTTTTGTGCGGTACTTCTTTTTACAAAATTGCCCGGTGTCACCTCTCCAATAGCCGTAACAGAAATAATAAAGCCTTTTTGAGAAGATGCGGTATCGCCCCCTACCAGGTCTACCCCATATTTATTACAGGCTGCATACACTCCTTCGTAAAACTCTTCAATGGCTTCTAAGCTGATGCGGTTGCTTAACCCAATGCTGATGGTTATTTGTGTGGGTGTGGCATTCATAGCATAAACATCGCTTAAGTTTACCACCACGCTTTTATACCCCAAATGTTTTAATGGGGTATACATTAAATCAAAATGAATGCCCTCTATCAGCAAATCGGTAGTTACCACGGTTTGTTTGCCAAAATGATCCAATACTGCGGCATCATCGCCCACACCTAAAATGGTGGATGCGTTTTGTATTTCTATGTTCTTGCATAAATGGTCTATTAAACCAAACTCCCCTAACGAGGCTATTTCAGTTCTTGTTTCGCTCATAATGTTTTTTCGTTGTTAATTACCTGTAATAATTCGTCGTGTATTTTACCGTTGGTGGCACAAATATGCGGCTGATACGGAGAATAATAATTGCCTTTAAAATCTGTAACGCGGCCACCGGCTTCTTCTACTATTAAAAAACCGGCGGCACTGTCCCATGCCGCCAGCTTATGCTCATAAAATCCATCAAAACGGCCACAGGCCACCCAGCACAAATCTATAGCAGCACTGCCCAGGCGTCTTACCGGTACGCCCTTTCTTATCAGCCGTTCAAATACTTCCAGCGGGCCATTGGGCATATCCAGGTATGTGTACGGAAAACCAGTAACCATATTAGCATTAATAACCGCCGTTTTGCTACCCACTTGTATCGGCTCTCCGTTCAACGTGGCCCCTTTGCCCTTTTCTGCCATAAAAAATTCGTTCATAAAAGGGTTATACACGGCACCCATTATAATGGTGCCCGCTTTTTCAAGGGCAATGCTAACGCAGCAAATAGGCACGCCATTGGCAAAATTTACCGTGCCGTCAATGGGGTCAATAATCCATTTATACTCACTATCGGTTTTTATTTCACCGGTTTCTTCGCTTAAAATAAAATGATTGGGAAAAGCCGCATGTATTACCTCAATAATAGCTTTTTCAGCAGCATGGTCTGCCTCGGTAACCAGATTATTTACGCCTTCTTTATTACTAATTTTTAAATGCTTGTTATTAAAAAAACGCTCCAGTTCTTTGGCCCCGGCTTTTGTGGCTTCTATTAAAATTTGTTGTAGCATACGCAAAGATAATGGTAGGCACCGGCAAAGCTTATTTTTTATGGGTATTGGTACCTAGCAGTTGGGGGCATAGCAGCATCGTTGCGTCGCACACTTCAGCGGCAGAATATGAAACAGCAAGTTGAAAAGTCCGGAAGATGCTTACTTTATCTTTATAAATCTTTCTGATTTTCGGTATTGCAGATTTACCAGCTATTGTACAAGAGTGCGACGCAACGGCTGCCGGGCTTTGTACTGCTGCCGGCTACACACTACTGCTTTCCTTCCAGCTTATTTACATAATCTAATGAGCCTAACCTGAACCGTAGTGGAATAGCGGTTAGCTTTTGAAACTGCAACTCTTTACGGCAAAAAAAGGCCAGGTGATTGCTGTAAAAATTGGCGGGTAAATAATTGCTGCGGGTAAAAATTACGCTGGGTTGCTGTATGGTTAAAACAGGTTTATAAACAGGCATGGCCATTGAATGCAGCGGTTTTAACGAAGGTGTGGCCCCAATAACAGAGAGGTTTTTTTGCTGTGCCTGTACAGGCTGTGCTATTATCAGCAGGCACACAACAATAATTTTATAAAATCGTTGCACCACGGTATATACTTTTGTATGTAATTTTACGGCCTGATTTTTGTGGAACGGGCCGCTTCATAATAACAAGTGGCCACAAATTTAGTTGATTGTACTATGTCTATCGGCCAAAGTTTACAGCAACGCTTATTACAAAAGCTATCACCCCAGCAAATTCAATTAATGAAGCTGCTGCAGGTGCCTACGGCTAACCTGGAAGAGCGGATTAAGGAAGAGATGGAAGAAAACCCCGCCCTTGAACTTTCTGAAGATGGCCATGATGAAAACCACACAGAAGACTTAAAAGACGAGTTTGACGGCAATGAAGAAGAATACGAGGCAGAAAGCAGTGCCGATGATTACGATAATATTGATATTAGCGAGTATGTAAACGATGGTGATGATGAAGTGGGCGATTACCGGTTGCGGGATGAAAACTATGGAGATAGTGATGAACAGAAAACGGTACCGGTACGGGTAGAAAACTCTTTTCATGAGATGCTGGCCGACCAGTTGGGGATGCTGAACCTGGATGACCGCCTGCATAAAATTGCAGAGCAAATTGTTGGCAGTATTGATGATGATGGCTACCTGCGCCGCGAATCTGCCTCTATAAAAGACGATCTGGCCTTCCGGCAAAACATAGATGCCAGTGAAGAAGAAATAGAATCGCTGGTAGAAAAAATTCAGCACTTTGACCCACCGGGCGTTTGTGCCCGCAACCTGCAAGAATGTTTATTGCTGCAATTATACCGTAAGCTGGGAGATGGCCTGCCAGTAAGCGATGCCATACTGGTACTTGAAAAATACTTTGAAGAATTTACCAAAAAACACTACGAAAAAATTCAGCGGGGTTTGGGTATTGATGACGAAGGGCTTAAAGAAGTAATTAACCAGATTATTAAGCTTAACCCCAAACCTGGCGGTAATGTGGGTGAGGTGAACAAAGCAGAAAGCTATATTGTACCCGACTTTTTTATACTGAACAACGCCGGTAAGCTGGAGCTTACGCTAAACAGCCGTAATGCCCCAGACCTGCGTATTAGCGAAGGCTACCGCGATATGCTGAAAGATTATGACCGGGGCAGTAAAAAAGATAAGCGCCAGAAAGAGGCTGTTTTATTTATTAAACAAAAGATAGATGCTGCCAAATGGTTTATTGATGCCATTAAACAGCGCCAGCATACTTTGAGCAGTGTAATGGGTACTATTATGGAGTACCAGCGGGAGTTTTTTTTAACGGGTGATGAAACCCGCCTGCGCCCCATGATATTGAAAGACATTGCTGAAAGAACCAACCTGGATATTTCTACTGTAAGCCGGGTGGCTAACAGCAAATTTGTACAAACAGAATTTGGTACCTACCGGCTGAAATTTTTCTTTAGCGAATCTTTGAGTACTGAAAGCGGCGAGGAAGTTTCTACCCGTGAGGTTAAAAAGATTTTAAGTGATATGGTGGAGGGGGAAAGCAAGCGAAAACCCCTGAGCGATGAACGCTTAACAGAACTACTTCAGGAAAAAGGTTATAATATTGCACGCAGAACAGTGGCTAAATACAGGGAACAATTGAACATTCCTGTTGCGCGGCTGCGTAAAGAGTTATAACACATGGAAAATAACGGACTGGCTGATAATTTTACAAACACCAGCACCCCTGTTGCAAGTGCGCCGGCTTATTTAAAAATACCGGCTAATATTTTCTCTATTCTTTTTCATCCGCTTTTTATACCGGCTTATATAACCGCCTATCTTCTATACCTGCACCCCTATGCTTTTGCCGGTATACCCCAGGAAAGAAAAATTTTTACCCTGATTCCGGTTATTTTTAATACCTTTTTTTTGCCGGCTTTCAGTGTTTTTATAATGAAACAACTGGGTTTTGTAAGCAGTATTCGTTTACAAACGCAGCGTGACCGCGTTATACCCTATATTACCAGCATGATTTTTTATTTCTGGATATGGTATGTGGCCCGCAACACGCCTGACATGCCTAAAGAGCTGGTAGCTTTTTTATTAGCTACTTTTTTAATTACCATTGCCGGCTTAATGAGTAATATATATTTTAAGGTTAGCATGCATACTATGGCTGCCGGGGCCCTGCTGGTGTTTTTTATTTGGTATGCTTTTGCCAGCTCTGTGCCTGTTAATACTTACCTGGCTGCTGCTATTTTAATAACCGGGCTGGTGGCTACCAGCCGTTTAATTGCAGGGGCACATACCAGCTTTGAAATTTATGCAGGTTTATTTATTGGTGCCGCCTGCCAGTTAATTTCAATTTTTATTGCCGGCTGATACAACAACATTCCATTTTGCAATTACTGATTTTTAATAGCTGATAGCAGCACTGCTGTTAACGGGTGCCCCGATAGCATTGCGCAAACCAATTCGGGGTTTGCAACGAGCAAGGATGCTGCCATGCGCACTACTGCCGGATACAGAAAAAAGAAAAGCCCAACCATAGGGTACGATTGAGCTTTCGAGTTAAACCATCTGTAGTATACGTCCAAGCTTAGCTGTTAAGTATCTTCGATTGTGAAATATATTTTTTATTGGGATGATATATAAATAAGCAACTGCCGTTTTTAATGGTATTAATTACATCTTGCGTTTGGCTGGCAGGTATAGCAGGGCAACCAAAACTTCTGCCGTTAAACTTATTAGACTTAATAAAGTTTGAACCTACATAATTAGAACCATGCACTACTATTTTGCGGGCAAACGCTTTATCATTAATTCCTTTTTCCATACCATCAATGGTAAGTGCCAAACCGTGGCCACCGTAGTAAGTTGTTTTTGTAACATAAAAACCAAGGCTGCTTTTGTGGCTTTCTGGACTGTTGGAGAAAGAACGGGCATATTCTGCACCAGAATTTCTACCATGTGCCACATAGGTATTTATTAAAACTTTCTGCTGTTCTAAATCTATTATGTACATTCTCTTTCTGCGTGAAGACTGACTGAAATCGCAAATTGAAAGAATATTGTTATTAACCAATCTGCCTTTTTCCTGCAGGTATTGATAACCCCTCCATGCATATTCAAATGCTTTTTTAGAAAGGCCATAGCTTTTCAAATTCATTGAATCGTACAGGGAATAAGCTTCTAAGGCAAGTGCTTCTGCTTTAGATTTAATAGCGATGGTGGCAATATTTGCTTTTGTAATAGTGCCTGGTTTTAAAGTACCAGACCCAGCAATCAGAGATGGTGCTGTAAGCAATAAAAATAAGAGGCATCCAGTGGATACGGATTTTACTGATAGTTTCATTGGGTTACGGTTTTTCAATTGGTCTTCCGTTTTGGTAAACGGCAGCGAAGACTAAAATATTATGTAATAGTTAACAATGCAAGACAGATTGAGTATTTTTTTTAGTTGTTTGTAAATGAACGTTTAATTTTTAAGTACAACTGCTTAGTATTTCTACTAAAAAAGGCTAATCTGCCGATTAGCCTTTTACTTTACATTGGTTAGCGTGAATTAACTATAAATACGTTCTACAGCATCTTTATATTTTTCCATTACTACTTTACGTTTAATGCTCAGCTTAGGAGTCATTTCGCCGGTTTCAACACTCCACTCATCTGGCAGCAGTTCAAACTTTTTTATTTGCTCTACATGATTAAAATATTTGTTGAAGCTTTCCACCAGGTCTTTAAAAAAACCAATTACTTTTTCGTTTTGCAATAATGCTTTAGAATTAGTTTCAGTTACTCCATTATGCCTTGCCCAATCTTTAAGGTTGGGAATAGAAGGTACAATTAACGCTCCTACAAATTTCTGCTCTGAGCCCACCACCATTACCTGTTCTATATACATCGATTCTTTTAATTTATTTTCTATAGGCAATGGAGCCACGTATTTACCGCCACTGGTTTTAAATAGTTCCTTTTTTCTATCCGTAATTTTTAAGAAAGTATTATCCACCAACATACCAATATCGCCGGTTTTAAACCAGTCTCCTTCCATTACTTCATCTGTAAGATCTGGACGTTTGTAATAGCCCATCATTACATTATCTCCCTTGCATAAAATTTCTCCATCTTCTGCAATACGCACTTCCACACCGTTAATAAGCGGACCCACGGTTCCAAATTTTCTTCCGTCTGTATTGTATCGGTTCACACTAATTACCGGAGAGGTTTCGGTTAAACCATATCCTTCCATAATAGAAATACCGGCTGCAGTAAAAATGCGTATCAGCCTAACCTGACAAGCCGCACCACCGGTAACAATACATTTAATATTATTACCCAGCGCCTCTCTCCACTTACTAAAAATTAATTTATTGGCAATAGCCAGTTGCAAATTGTACCAAGCCCCCTGGTTGGTATTAATTTCATATTTCTCTGCCAGGCCATGTGCCCAAAAAAAGAGTTTCTTTTTTACACCCGTCAGTTCACTGCCCTTCAGCATTATTTTGTCGTATACTTTTTCCAGCAGGCGGGGCACTGTTGTAAATAAATCAGGTTGCACTTCTTTCAGGTTGTCGCCAATAGTATCCAAACTTTCAGCATAATAAACAGAAGTGCCTTTAAATAAGTACAGGTAACTTACCATTCTTTCAAAAATATGATTGAGCGGTAAGAAGCTCAAGGCCTTCATTCCTTTACCCGGCGGAAAACAAGGTATCCCGGCCATAACATTGCTTAAAATATTTTTATGGCTTAGCATTACACCCTTGGGCTTACCTGTGGTGCCAGATGTGTAAATAATGGTTGCCAGATCTTCATATCTTATTTTAGCACTTACAGCAGCAATACTTTCAATAGCAGCAGGGGTTGCAGCAGCGGTTACTTCTTTCCAATGCCGGGCATTCTGCACATGTTCAAACGTAAACACTTCTTTTAAAGAAGGTACTTTATCTTTTAAGCTCAATACTTTTAAAAACAAATCTTCATCATTTACAAATACCATTTTCACCTGTGCATCGTTCAGCACAAACTCCAGCTCATTCACGTTAATAGTAGGGTAAATAGGGGTAAGCACTGCGCCTATCTGTTGCACGGCAAGATCCAGCATCAGCCACTCTGGCCGGTTTTTACTTAGTATCGCAATTTTATCGCGGCCCTCGGCAGACATATCTCCGCAGCTGATGCCCAAGTTTAATAAACCGGCGCCCAGCTTATCTACTGTGTCTTTAACTTCCTGTGTGCTGTAAGTGCGCCACTTGCCATTTTCTTTCGCCGCCAGCATATCGGGTACCGGGGCATTTTCTAAATGGTATTGCAAACAATCAAATAAACGTCTCTGTTCCATTAAGCAATCGTTGTAAATAGGTGAATGAATAAAACAATACCCCGCACATTTTGTTTTTACAGATAAGGTTTTTGTTACAGGCAGCAGTAATACTATTCAGCAATAGTTGCGTCGCACACTTGTACCACTAATTATATACTAAACAATGGTGGCACCGGCTTAACAACTAAATGCAAATGGCAGCCTTTCAAAAAACAATAAGGTTCCATTCTTTAACAAAATAGTGAAAAAAGAGACAACAGAAAAATACCTGTAATTGGCCACCAGCTTATTTACCGGCCAGCACCGTTTGGTAATATTGCCCGGCGGGCTGTTTGTATAAGCGGTTTTTTATAGTGTTGGTAAACAAAGATTGTTCTTCGGTATGAGTATTCATCCAGTTTTGGTAAGCTGCCAGGTTTTGTATGCTGCCAAACAACCACTGGTTATACGCATTAAAAGATCCTTCTTTCAGCAACTGTCGCTGGTACTCAAACAAACGAAAAGGATAGCGGTTTCCCTCCTGCTCAAACCACTCCAATACAAAACGGGTGCGTATCATAGTTAAGCTTTCCGGCGTAATGCCATTGCCAGCTACCGCGGTTTGCTTGTTCATTACAGCTAAATAACTGTTTACAAAACCATTTTTCACGTCCTGCCCCTTCAGCATATCTGCATCGGTATATAGTTTTTTATAACTTTCCAGCAACAGGCCTTTAATTTCTGTGGTGCGGCGGGTAAAGCTTTCCATATTTACAAATACCTCACCATAAATAAGGCTCCACACTTTATCGGTTGTATAATAGTAGTATTTGGCTGCATTGTAATAGTTACTGCTAAAGCCAGGGTCTGTTTCAATGCCTTTTTCCCATTGCTTAATGGCATTAAAATCTTGCCGGGCCCATAACAATTCTCCATAATCGTTATACAAGGCCCCGCTTTTAGGAAAAGCTTTCAACCCCTTTTTATAAATGCGTTCACTCTCTTTTAAATCATTGGTGGCTTTATAAAACATGCCCGCCATCTGGTAAACGGCAGCATCGGCATCGCTTCTTTCTGCCAATGGCTTCAACACGGTCTGTGCTTTGGGTAAATCGTTTTTCTGGTAATAAGCAATAAACAGGTCTTTATTCAGCTCCAGATCATTGGGGGCTTGTTGCAATGCCTTATTTAAAATAAGTATGGCATTGGTATAATCCTGCTGGCGCATAAAACTGCGGGCTGTTTCCTGCAGTTTTTGCGGGTCATCGGTTTGAGCAGTGGCAGTGGCAGCCATGCACATTATTACAGCTGGCAAAATGGTTTTAAAAAATAACAGTATCCGCATCATGTTTCAAAGATACTATATTGGGCATTGCGGCAGGTTAGCAGCTGGTTAAAATATTGAAGGCTATTATTTGCTCTCATTTTTTTCTGAACTTTATATAAACCGGTGGTATGAAAATTAAACTGATAAAAGCAGGGGGTATTGCGGGCAAAAAAATGAGTGCCACAGCAGATGCCAACCTTACTGCAAAAGAATGGGATGAACTGATTGATTTAATTAAACGGGAACCCAGTGGAGCCGGCAAAAGAAGAGACGCTTTCAGTTATGCTTTACAAAAACTAAACGATGAGGAGAGCAAAACACCCATACACATACAACAGGTGCCCGATAAGTATAAAGCGCTTTTTAAAACACTGTTTGAAAACATGAAGGCCGAAAAATAAACTACGCCCGGCCCAACCACTGATTTGCTGTTGAACTGAGCGTAGCAACGATGTTAAACCAGGGCACCTGCCGCTGGCTACAAAAAATTAACCCGGTATGCGTGAAATGTATTTTTCCACCTGCTTAATCTGATCTACTATTTGCGGCGTAGTAGGTTTTAATGCTTTTGCTTTACGAAAAAAATCTTTTGATGCTCTGAACTCCCGCTTGGTCATCATAATACTGCACAACTGCAAATAAGCGGCGGCTTCATTTTCTTTATCGGGCAGGCCCTTTCTTAATGCCTGGCGGATATAGCTTTCTGCCTGGCGGATATCATTTTTTTGCATAGACAACATGCCCATTTGTAAAAGACTGGCGCCTTCTGCTTCTTTCATGGGCATACCCAGATCTAAACCCTTCTTCATCATTTTTTCGGCACCGTCATAATCCTGCTTCATCATGGCAAGATTGCCTTTTAAAGTAAAATAAACAGAGCGGATGGGTTTATACAACAAACCTGGAAATTTAATTGTACTTAACACACGCTCGGCCCCTTCCATATCTCCTGCCTCCATATACTCCTGTATCAAACGCAGCGGACCAAAAAAGAAATGGCCAAAAATTAAAAGCGCTCCAATTAAATAAGCCGGAAAAGCGGCCCAAAAACTATTGCCCCAAAAATTAGTAACCAGGCCCACTGCCACTAACACCAAACCAATATACAAACGGTACTTTATTAAAATATTATAAAACTTCATACTCTTGTTTTAGGGCTGCAAAGATAGGGTTAGTAAAGCAATTGGCATTTGTAAATACAGTAGTTAAATACCCTTTTTAGAGGGTCGGCGGCATGCCATTGGGCAACATCCTTGCGTCGCACACTTTTACAGTAAAGCCCTGAGCAACAGGCAACGTTTCTTAATCCCGGGCATCGTTAATTTCAATCCAATACCCATCAGGATCTTGCAGCCAAACCTGTTTTACGCCATCAATACGGGTGGTAATGGCCAGTTTGACGCCATCGCGGTCTTCCCAGCCAATTTTATTTTGGGCCAGCAGTTTCACAAACACATCTACCGATGCTACACTAAAACAGGTATGCTGGTTTTTGTAATACGCTTTTTTTTCTGTGGCACCTTGTATAATATGCAGTGCAATGCCAGGGCCTGTTTTAAACCAGGCATGCAGCCCATCATGAAAAGGTTCGGCCAACGTATCCAGCCCGATAATATTCTTATAAAAAAGAGCACTTACAGTAACATCTTTTACAAAAATAGCCGTGTGGTTAATAGTAGCTTTTTGGGTGTGCTGTGCCGTAGCGGTAAATACGCCCAATGCAAAAAAAACTACTGCAAACAATTTCTTCATACAACAATACATTAAGGGTGTAAGATAACCACTAAATCAATTATTTTTGCGCCTCTGGTCCCGTAGTTCAATGGATAGAATAGAAGTTTCCTAAACTTTAGATACAGGTTCGATTCCTGTCGGGACTACTTACTAAAACCGGCCCCAAGCCGGTTTTACTTTTGTTGCACCGCAGCTTTGCGCTTTACCAAAGAAATAATAACCCCGCTTACAATAATACAAACAATACCTGCCAGTGAAATTATATCCGGAAAAGGGTCTCCCAATGCCTGGCCAATAAAAACAGAAAAAACAATGTTGGCATAACTGATGGCCGATACAATACCGGCTTTATCTGCCCCATAAGCAAGGGTAACAAAGTATTGTCCAAACAAAGCCGCCACCCCTAATACTACTATCCACAACCATTCAATACCAGCCGGCCATTGCCACTCAATAAAAAAAACAGCATCTGCCGGTAATTGAAACAATAGCCTTGCACTCATCAATAATAAAGGCACCAGCACCCCGGTAACAACAAAAGACAATACAATAATGCGGGCATCATAATAAGTATTTAACCGCCCAACGGTTAAATAAGCAATAGCAGAACTAACCCCGCTAATTAAACCTGCCATATGATAAAACCATGGAAAATGCATAGATGGCTGGTACACCAGCAGCATGCCCAAAAAACCAAGTAATACCGCCAGCAATACCTTGCTGCCATGAAACTCTTTAAACAGCAAAAAAGAAAACAGTGCAATAAAGAGTGTGGAAGTTAGATTATACGTCATGGCGGTGCCAAGGGGTATATGCAAAATGCAATACAACAGCATATACAAAGCCAGTGTACCCATCATACCTCTAAAGAGCAGCCACTTTAATTTACCTCCGGTTTTTTTTACCACAGGCTGTTGCCATAAACCCACCAGCAATACCAGCAAGCCAATAGCATTGCGGTAAAACACCAACTGACCTGCATTAAAATTTGCTTTTAATAATTTGGCAGCACCACCCATAACAGAAAATCCCAGTGCTGCCAGCAGCATATAAAAGATACCACGGTATTTTGTGGGTATGGGCAGCATTATATTTTTACTAAACGTTCAACAGCAGTTTCCAGCGTTGTTGCTTTCTTGGCAAAACAAAAACGCACCACCTTATTATCAGTTCCCGCTTCATAAAAAGCCGATACCGGTATGCAGGCCACGCCATATTCTTTAGTAATGCGCTCTGCAAATTCCTTATCGCCTTCGTTGCTGATGCGGTGGTACTGGTAGCACTGAAAATAACTGCCATAACTTTTTAAGGGGGTAAACCGGGTGGACTGCATTAGTTGCTCAAAATAATCCCGCTTCTGCTGCATAAAGCCGCTAAGCGATAAATAAGCTTCTTTATTTTTTAAAAAATCGGCCAGTGCCACCTGAGAGGGGGTGTGACAACTAAAGCAATTAAACTGGTGCACCTTTCTAAACTCTTTCATCAATGCGGCACCTGAAATACAATAACCCAATTTCCAGCCGGTGCAATTATACACCTTACCAAACGAGAAGCATACAAAGCTACGCTCCAATAAATCCGGATAGCGCAATAAACTGTAATGCGGTTTGCTATCAAAAATCAGGTGTTCGTATACTTCGTCAGACAAAATAATAATATTGGTACCCGCCACCACAGAGCGCAACGCCTCAATATCTGAAGCATCTAATACAGCACCGGTAGGGTTGTGCGGAGAGTTCAGCATAATCATACGGGTGCGTGGGGTTATGCTGTTACGCACCGCCTGCCAATCAATTTTATACTCCGGAAACTGCAGGTTGATTTTTATCGCTTTGGCACCGTTAATTTCTACGTTCGGTATATAACTGTCATACGCAGGCTCAAAAACTATTACTTCGTCACCCGGTTGTAATACTGTGGTTAATGCGGTATAAATAGCATAGGTGCCGCCAGGTGTAATAGTAATATCAGTATCTGCATTCAGATGGCTGTTGTATAAAAAAGCAGCCTTTTCGGCAATCACTTCCCGCAAGGGCATATAACCCTGCATGGGCACGTATTGGTTATGCCCTTTCAGCATGGCTTCATTTACCAATGCAAGCAGTTCTTCGTTCATCTGAAAATCAGGAAAACCCTGGCCCAGATTAATAGCATTGTGCTGCGCCGCCAGCGTACTCATTACCGTAAAAATAGTGGTGCCCACATTGGGCAGTTTAGATTGTATTGCAATAGCCATGTAAGAATAATGAAACGCTAAGTTAGCTATAACCAATTAATGATGGTACTAAGCAGTAGTGCTGCTATTAAGCAGCCGTTGCGTCGCACACTTCAGCGAAAGATACTTTACTGATCTAGTTGCGAAACCAACCCCCAGCTCCAACAACCATTGCCAGCTCCAAATAAATTAACCAGGTAGCTACCAAAAAATTTAATGCAAAGAATAAAAAGGAAAAGACGAAAGACTTCAATTTTTTATCTGAAGTAAAAATAAACACACCAAAAAACAAACAAAAACAAATAACAACCAATACATAACTAACCAGCATTACGTTATTAGAGTAACATATTGCACTACAGTATAATAATGCGTGCAAAGCAAAGCAACTAGATATATAGATCAACCATCGCTTAGTATTTTTCATAAATTTCTTTTTACCACCCCGTAACCATTAACCTGCCTGCTGCCTTAATGCCACAATGCTGGTATTGATGGTAAGCAGCAGCCGCCGCTTGCTGTATTTCACTGTCTTTTCTATTTACAATCCATTGCTGCAAAGCAGCGTCCAGCGTATAGGCTTCGGGGCTGCAGAGGCCAGTTGTCCATAACAAAGGTTTTGCCCCGCTGGCTTTTATATGAGGTGCAAAATATTTTTTACTGATGCAGGCTAAAATAATAGCAGCCCGTTGTAAGGTGTCTTGTGCCATGTTTTGTACCGGCAATTGAAAATCCATCAATCCATCGTGGCCGGTATAAGCCAATAACTGCGCACTGCCACCACAATAAACAGTTTTGTTATTGATAATAACTGAATCTTTTCGCTGTCCGCTGCAGCTTTGCAAAAACTCAACGGTGCATTGTTGTATGGCCTTGCCATCATAAGCATCGGCTACCAGGTAAACCGCTTTTTGCTGATGTTTAAAAACACAACGCTCTAATAGGCCTGCTGCCAGGTTAACAGTGGTACTGCTTAGCAGTTGCCAATGTTGTTGTTTTTTTAAAAAAGTTTTTACACCGGCTGCTGCCCCCCAGTATAAATTGGATGCCGGATGCTGTCCGTTTCCAATAGCAGCAGGCACGGGCACAATACCCTGATATTTATTATCACACAACGCTACAAAAACATGCACCACTTTTACACCCTTGTTTACCGGCAATGCCCGCACATAGGGTTTTGCGCTGGCTGCCGATGCAGTTGGTTTATTTTCAACCGTATTACAAGTTGTTAATAGTAGCAACAGTAGCAAAGAATGAAGTGCCGGTTTCATTATTACAGAATTATTTTTATAAAGATGCAGGAGTTATCTTTTTCCATTCAGAACACCTGAAAAGATGATTATTGCTGCTACCGTACAAGTGTGCGACGCAACGGCTGCTACCCAAAGAACGATGGCTGGCTACCAAACTATTTTCTTGCCAAACACCGGCCTTATTGTAATTTACAGCACACAAAATGCTATATGAATACTGCGCATGCAACGGTTTACCAGCAACAGGTAGCTTATTTTAAAACGGGGGCCACCCGCTCTTATGCGTTTAGAAAAACACAGTTAAAAAAACTGGAGGCGCTGCTGCGTGCCAATGAAGCACTATTACATGAAGCCTTGTATAAAGACCTGCATAAACATGAGCAGGAAGTGTACATGACAGAGCTGGGCCCCGTGTATGAAGAAATAAAAGTGCAGTTAAAGGGTATGCGCCATTGGATGCAGCCCAAAACGGTGGGCTCACCATTTTTTCTATTTCCATCAAGCACCAAACTGTATGCAGAGCCGGTGGGTACGGTATTAATTATTGGCCCGTGGAATTACCCGCTGCTGCTAACACTGCGTGGCATTGCCGGTGCCATAGCTGCCGGCAATACTATTATTTTAAAACCTTCTGAATTTAGTGCACACAGTGCTGCCGCACTGGCAACGCTGATTAATGAAAATTTTGAGCCACAGTATTTTCATGTTATTACGGGTGAGGGGCATGAAGTATTACCGCCTTTGTTAGATGCTTTTCATTTTGACCACATCATGTTTACCGGCAGCACCGCCACGGGTAAAAAAATAATGGAGATGGCGGCTAAAAATCTATCGCCGGTTACTTTAGAACTGGGTGGTAAAAGTCCTTGCATTGTGGCGGCTGATGCGCATTTAAAAACCGCTGCCAAACGTATTGTTTGGGGTAAGCTGCTTAACTGCGGGCAAAGCTGTGTGGCGCCGGATTATATTATGGCACACGCCAGCATTAAAGATAAATTGATTGACCTGCTGATTGAAGAAATTGAAAGGGCTTATGGTAAGGATGCCAAACAAACCAATATGCTATCTCGCATTATTAATAAAAAGCGGTTTGATGCCATTGCCACCTATCTGAATCAGGGAACCATCAGATATGGCGGCCAAACAGATGCTGACAGCTTATACATTGCACCTACCATTTTAGAAAACGTAGCTGCTGATGCACCCATAATGCAGGAAGAAATTTTTGGCCCTGTATTACCAGTGTTTACCTATACAAAGGAGGAAGAAGTGATTGCCATGATTGAAAAAAATCCGTACCCGCTGGCTTTATACGTTTTTACCACCAGCAATACAACCAGCAACTATTTTGTAGATAAGGTTCGCTTTGGTGCCGGTTGTATTAACGAAACCATTTACCAGTTGGGCAATGCAGAAATACCTTTTGGTGGCGTGGGCTACAGTGGTCATGGGGGTTATCTGGGCAAATATTCTTTTGATATTTTCAGCCATTATAAAGGGGTGGTAAAAAAAGCCAATTGGTTTGAACCCTGGTTCCGGCATGGGCCTTACACGGCTTCTAAACTTAAACTGTGGCGCATTTCTTTAGGCCGCAAATGGTTTTAAAATAAAACAGCTACGCCACTTACCTAACTTTACACCATGCAAAAACTAAAAAAGTTTTTGATTGTTATTATTATTGCTGCAATAGCTTTTGCAGGCTATGTGGAAATAGTAAACATCAACACAAAAAATATGACCTACCGGCAAAAAGTTTTAAAAGCGTTTTATCCTGCATTAATGTGGTTGAATAAATTAACCGGTTCTAAAACCAAAGAAGAAAAACAACAAACACTCAAGGCCCCGCCGGTTTCTTTTTACACCCTCAGCACACCCTTAGGCAATGGCAGCACCTTGGGTTTTGAAACATTAAAAGGTAAAAAAGTATTGCTGGTGAATACCGCGTCCAACTGTGGTTATACTCCGCAATACGAAGCCTTGCAGCAGCTTTCTGAAAAATATAAAGAGCAATTGGTAATTATCGGTTTTCCCGCCAACGATTTTAAAGAACAGGAAAAAGGTAACGATGATGACATTGCCAGCTTTTGCAAACTGAATTTTGGCGTAAGCTTTCCGCTGGCCAGCAAATCGGTGGTGGTAAAAACCGCACAGCAAAACCCGGTTTTTAACTGGCTGACACATGCTGCACAAAACGGCTGGAACGAACAGGCACCCAGCTGGAATTTTAGCAAATACCTGATAAATGAAGAAGGGGTGCTTACCCATTATTTTGACCCGGCCATTGACCCCATGAGCGATGCTGTAACAAAAGCTATTACTGAAAAAAACACCAGCTTGCAACCCCGGTAAAAAATAAACTAACTTACTTTAAACAAACGCCATGTTTACTAAAACAGCTATTGAAAAATACTTTACCGGCGAAAAACAGGAAAGCCTGCTTTTTTTAGGCATTGGTATAGCTGCCATTGCAGCTGCGATAATTTTTTTACTCGTTATTAAAACATCTTTTTTTAAAGGCATGGCATGGCCACTTATTATAGTTGGCCTTGTAATGAGTATTGTTGGTTACACTGTTTTTAACCGCAGTGATGATGATAGAAAACGCAATGTATATGCCTACGATATGAACCCCGCTCAGCTAAAAGAAAAAGAAATACCCCGTATGGAACTGGTGATGAAGAATTTTATTACCTATCGCTATGTTGAAATGATACTGGCAGCTACCGGCCTTTTTTTATGTTTTTACTTTAATCATAAACCGGCCTATAGTTTTTGGCAGGGCCTTGGTTTGGGCTTAAGCATAATGGCTTTACTGGGGCTGGGTGCCGATTATTTTGCAGAGCAACGCGGCCGCATTTATCTGGATGGGTTGAAAAGCTTTGTACAATAAAAAAAGGCCCAACAAAACTGCCGGGTCTTAATTCTTCTATTAAAAATCGTTTTATCGTTTTTGTAGCTGATAGGTTTTTTCTATGGCATCATAAATAGCCAGTGCACAGTTTTCCCAGGTATGGCTGCGGGCAAACTGAATGCGTTCTTCTCTTATTGTTGCATTATTTTCCTGGTGCGCCTTGCGTATCAAAGGCGGATAGTCTTGTGGCGTAGCGGCCAGAAAAGAATATGCTTCAAACATTTTCATACCTTCTGTTGCTGAGGCTACCACGGGTTTACCCATAGCTAAATACTCATCTACTTTTAAAGGATAGTTACCAATGGTTGTAGGATTTATTAACTGCGGATTAATACACACATCAAACGCACTAATATAGTCGGGCAACTGTTCCAGCGGTTTGCGGTCTAAAAAATAAATATTTTTATACTGCGCCAGCGCTTCTTTCGGAAACGTTTCATTCCACGGGCCCACCAGCACCAAACTCCAATCGGGCATTTCAACAGCAATTGTTTTTAACACTTCGGGGTCTATGCGCAGGGTGGTTAAAGCCCCCACATAACCCACAATAGGGTGTGGTATGTTTTGCATATCGGCCGGTGTGTCTCTTTGCTTATACACATCAAACACCTGCAGGTTGGTACCCTGACCAATATAATAGGCGTTGGGGTTTTGTTTTTTATACAAATCTCGCAGGTAGGTAGAATTGGCCACACCTAAATCTGTTTTGCGCATCAATGCAGGCTCCAGCTTACGGCCATGCTTCATCCAAAAAGGCACATCCAGCATATAATCTTTGCTGTAGTACATGTACAAATCAGGCTGCAGCATTTCTTTCAGGTAAAAACCTTTAAACATTTCCGTATCATTTAAAATAATGATGTTGGAAAAACCCAATTCATTCAGTGCTGCTTTAATATCTGTGGCAAAACGCTGGTTGTTTATTTTATTAAACACATTAAACAAACCATGCGGCATCCAGCGTACAGATTCTGCCACCGCTGTAGGAAAAAGGTTCCATAAATTTTCGCCCAGCTTTTTTATATGTATCTGTTTGCGGTTGCCGGTTAACCGCAGGTGCTCTTGTATAAACTGATCGTCTTTGCGTTTAATTAAATGGCTGCGGTCAATAGGCGGGTTGCAAAACAATACCCGGTTATGTGCAGCCAGTGCCAATGCAATATTGCGACTGTTACCGCTTACATCGGTTTGCCAGCTTTGCGGGTTAATAATTACAAAATCTCTTCCTGTTATCATAGTTGTGTTAAGGCTGGTTATTATTTGGTAGCCGGCATTTGTTGGCGGCTCAGCTTTTGTTGCGTCGCACCCTTCAGCTGAAGAGTCTGCCTCAACAGGCGGAATACTGTTTAATAGTAATTCAACAGCTGGTTACACAAAAATCTTACGCATCATAGTCCAGCACGGGGCGTAACCATTTTTCAATTGTTTCTACCGGCATTTTCTTGCGGGCCGCATAATCGGCCACCTGGTCTTTTTGAATTTTGCCCACACCAAAATACTGGCTTTGCGGGTGGCTGAAATACCAACCGCATACAGATGCCGCAGGGTACATAGCCAGCGATTCGGTTAACATTATACCCGTGCCAGCTTCTCCCCCCAATAAATCAAACAGTTTATATTTTTCTGTATGGTCGGGGCAGGCAGGGTAACCCGGCGCCGGACGAATGCCGGTGTATTCTTCTTTAATCAGTGCTTCATTGCTCAGTGCTTCAGTAGCGGCATAGCCCCAAAATTCTTTTCTTGTTCTTTCGTGCAGCAGTTCTGCAAATGCTTCCGCCAACCTATCGGCCAGTGCCTGCAACATTATTTTATTATAATCATCATGCGCTGCTTCAAAACGTTTAATATGTTCTTCAATACCTTTTATGGTTACTGCAAAAGCGCCTATATAATCCTGCACTGCGGCTTCTGCGGGTGCAATAAAATCTGCCAGCGAAAAATTGGGTTGCCCTTCTGCTTTCTTTAATTGCTGGCGTAAAAATTCCAACTGCACCACTTCATCGGGTCCGGCTTTTTCCTGCAGCAAACTAACGGTGTCTTTACCATTGCTGTTGGCCGGCCAAAAACCAATGCTGCCCTGTGCGGTTAACCAGTTTTCTGCAACCAGTTTATCCAGCAGGGCATTGGCATCGTTATACAATTTTGTGGCTTCCACACCCACCACCTTATCTGTTAATATTGCCGGAAATTTTCCGTGCAGCTCCCACGAAATGAAGAAAGGTTGCCAGTCAATATATTTTCTGATATCCGCTAAAGAATAGTTTTCAAATTTTTTAGCCCCGGTAAAAGCGGGTGCTGCCGGTTGGTAGCCTTGCCAGTTAATAGCCACTTTATTTTGTTGTGCGGCAGCTATTGGCAATAATTGTTTTACTGTTTTTTTATTTTCAAAATCTTCTTTCAGTTTCTGGTACTCGCCTTTTACCTCGCTTAAAAAACCATCTTTTTGTTCTTTGCTTAATAAGCTGCCGGCTACTGTAACGCTTCTTGATGCATCTAATACATGCACCACTCCATATTCGTACTGCGGTGCAATTTTTACAGCCGTATGCATGCGTGAGGTGGTGGCACCACCAATCAGCAACGGTTGTTTCATGCCGCGGCGTTTCATTTCGTGCGCCACATGCACCATTTCATCTAACGATGGCGTAATTAACCCGCTGAGGCCAATAATGTCTGCATTCTCTTTTTGTGCTGCATCTAATATTTTATCGGTGGGTACCATTACCCCCATGTCTACAATATCATAGCCATTACAACCTAATACCACACCCACAATATTTTTACCAATATCATGCACATCGCCTTTTACCGTAGCCAATAAAATTTTAGCAGCACCGGCTGCTTCTGTATTTACTGTGCCGGCAGCAAGGTGGGCTTGCTTACGTTCTTCTTTCTCCGCTTCAATAAATGGGGTTAATACGGCTACTGATTTTTTCATTACCCGGGCACTTTTTACCACCTGCGGTAAAAACATTTTACCGGCACCAAACAAATCGCCCACCACGTTCATGCCGGCCATTAATGGGCCTTCTATAACATCCAGCGGCCGCGGATATTTTAAACGGGCTTCTTCCGTATCGGCATCAATATAATCTGTAATACCGTTTACCAATGCATGCTTTAAACGTTCTTCCACGGTATTGTTTCTCCACGCTTCATCTTTTACTTCTACTTTTCCTTTTGCTTTTACGGTTTCTGCAAATGCAATCAGTTTTTCGGTGGCCTGGTTATTATCGTTGTTGCGGTTTAAGATTACATCTTCACACAACTGTCTTAATTCAGGTTCAATTTCATCGTACACCACCAGCTGCCCGGCATTTACAATACCCATATCCATACCAGCCTGTATGGTATAATATAAAAACACACTGTGCATGGCTTCCCGCACATGCTCGTTGCCTCTGAAAGAAAAAGAGAGGTTACTAACCCCGCCGCTGATTTTGGTAAGCGGCATCAGTTTTTTTATTTCGCGGGTGGCTTCAATAAAATCAACGCCGTAATTATTATGTTCTTCCAGCCCGGTGGCTACTGCAAAAATATTGGGGTCAAAAATTATATCCTGCGGATCGTAGCCCACCTGCTCTGTTAATATTTTATACGCCCGATGGCAAATTTCCACCTTCCGTTGTTTGGTATCGGCCTGGCCCACTTCATCAAAGGCCATTACCACCACGGCAGCACCATACATTTTACAAATGGTGGCTTGCTGTATAAATTTCTCCACCCCTTCTTTCATAGATATGGAGTTTACAATACACTTGCCCTGCACACATTTTAAACCCGCTTCTATTATTTCAAATTTTGAAGAGTCTATCATTACCGGAATTTTAGCAATGTCCGGTTCACTTTGCAAGAGGTTTAAAAAAGTGGTCATTGCCTGTACTCCTTCCAGCAACGCATCATCCATATTCACATCAATAATCTGTGCGCCGTTTTCTACCTGCTGGCGGGCAACGCTCAGTGCCTCCTCGTATTTATTTTCTTTAATTAAACGGGCAAATTTTTTAGAACCCGTTACATTGGTACGCTCACCCACGTTTACAAAATTGGTTTCGGGGCGCACCACCAATGGTTCTAAACCACTAAATCGGCTAAAGGGTTTTATAGTAATAATTTCACTCATAAATATCTATTAAGCTAACACAGTTTCTAAAATGGGTAGTTTTCTTGGTGCTACTGTTTTAACATGCTCGGCAATATGTTTAATATGGTCTGGCGTGGTGCCGCAGCAACCACCCACAATATTTACATAGCCTTCTTTGGCCCACTCTTCTAAAAAATGGCCGGTGTCTGAAGGTTCTTCATCATACTCTCCCATGGCATTGGGTAAGCCTGCGTTTGGATAGGCAGAAACATAGCAAGAAGCTATCTGACTCAGTTCTTCAATATGCGGACGCATTTCTTTTGCACCCAATGCACAGTTTAAACCAACGCTTAATGGGTTGGCATGCATTACAGAAATATAAAACGCTTCCAGTGTTTGCCCGCTTAAAGTGCGGCCCGATGCATCGGTAATAGTACCACTGATCATTATAGGCAACTCGGGTTGCTTTGTATCCTGAAAGTATTTTTTAATAGCAAAAATGGCTGCCTTGGCATTGAGTGTATCAAAAATGGTTTCTACCAGTAACAGGTGCACACCACCTTGCACCAGACCTTTTACCTGCTCGTAATAAGCGGTCATGGCTTCATCAAAAGTTAACCCGCGAAAGCCGGGGTTATTTACATCGGGCGATAGTGACAATGTTTTGTTCATTGGCCCCAACGCACCGGCCACAAAACGCGGCTTCGATGGATCTTTAGCTGTATAAAAATCGGCGGCCTTGCGGGCTACTTTGGCGGCTGCCACATTTATTTCAAAGGCAAGGTCTTCCATATGGTAATCGGCCATAGAAACCCGTTGTGCATTGAAAGTGTTGGTTTCAATAATATCAGCCCCGGCTTCTAAATATAGTTTATGGATGCCTTCAATAATATCGGGCTGGGTAATGCTTAACAGGTCGTTATTGCCTTTAATATCGCTTTTCCAGTCTTTAAAGCGTTCGCCACGATAATCTTTTTCTTCCAGCTTGTGCCGCTGTATCATGGTGCCCATGGCGCCATCAATAATTAAAATGCGTTCTTTTAAACAGTCCTGAATTTTTTTCATAGCCTTCAGAGTTTTGTGTAAGCTGCTACTTACGGTTGAATAAACAGTCTAACCGCCCCAGTGTGCGACGCAACGGCTGCCCAACCGGAGTTACTGCGGCTGGTTACCTAAGTCTTTCAAACAGAACCTACAACGGGAAATGAAAAGATGAAGTATGTATAAACCTATTTTTCCTCGTTTATTAGTTCAGTTGAGCACTCGTTTGGGCCGAACAATAAACAAATCTGCCCAGTGGTTGACGCCGCAAATGTACAATGCAATTGTTTAATATAAAAGTGTTGTGCAGGCTATTTTACCAGTCTTTCTACGGGTAAGCGGTTAGAAATGCTGCGGCCCAGGGTCATTTCATCAGCATACTCCAGCTCTCCGCCAAAAGCAATGCCCCTTGCAATGGTGGTTATTTTAACGGGCAGGTGCTGTATTTTCTTTTGTATGTAGTAAATGGTGGTATCGCCCTGTATATTGGGGTTAAGGGCAAAAATTAATTCTTCGGTCTGTTCTTGCTGCAGACGGTGTACCAGGGCTTCAATATTCAACTGATCGGGCCCCACACCATCTAAGGGAGAAATGATGCCACCCAATACATGGTAGGTGCCGCTGTATTGCTGTGTGGCTTCAATGGCAATTACATCTCTTATGTTTTCTACCACGCAAATCATACGCTGTTTGCGCAGAGGGCTGGCGCAAATAGAACAGGTGTTGGCATCGGCTATATTAAAACAGCGCTGGCAATATTTTATTTGCTGGCGCAGGGTGGTAACCGCATCGCTAAAGGCCTGCACCTTACCCACATCCTGCTTTAATAAATGCAATACCAGGCGCAGGGCTGTTTTTTTACCAATGCCGGGCAGCTTGCTAAACTCGTTCACCGCATTCTCTAAAAGAGAGGAAGAAAATTGCATGGTGCAAATATAGTATGGCGGCCCATTGGTGGTGCGTTTGTTTTATTTTTTGTAACCGGCAGTGGTGCCATGGGCAGCAGCTGTTGCTCGTTGCAAACCCCGTATGGGTATTTGTAAAGCTAACGGGGCACCCGTTAACAGCAGTACCAATAGCAGCTTTTTATAGCGAAATTTCTGTCTCGTTATCCCAATTGGCTTTTATGGTAAGCTTTTTATTAATGTAGCGTACCGCTTCGGGCAACTGGCGTTTATTAAAAAACTGGCCAGCATCCCAACGGCCGTTTTTATTATCATCAAACAACACCCGTATTTCATACTCGCCGGGCATAAACAGTTTTTGATAAAACACTGCTGTGGCAAGTGGTGCTGAAAAAACCACCCGATCGTTTTGTATCAATTGCAATACCGGGTTTTTGGCCAATGATAAATTAGCAAACCGCAGGCGCAGGCTGCCATAGTCGGTTTCTTTAAACGTGCGAAACTTTAAGGTATCCAGCTTGGCAATGTGGTTACCTGCACTGTCAAAAGCAAAAGCAGTATCTACAATTAAATTATAGGCTGTGTTCTCCTTCCAGTTATAGCGCAGGGTAATAATTTTATTACTGGTATCTTTTTGAAAACTGTAGTTTGAAATGCGGCTATAGCTTTCATCTGCAAACTGCACTTTACTGCTATCAAAGGTTTTTAAGGGGTTTGTAAAAGTAAATACCAGCGGATTCAATATATCCTGCAGACCATTTATCAGGCTGGTTTGAAAGCGCAGCACTTTATCGGCCGGTTGCTGGTTAGCATTGGCCCGGCGGTTATTGCTTGTGGGTGTGGTGGGTGTTGGTTTGTCTTCTTTTTCTGTATAAGCCAGCAATGTTACCGGTTCATTGGCCGGGCCAATTACAACAGGTTGTTTTAAAAAACCAAAAAGCTGTTTTGGATTGGTATACCGTTTCATGCCGCCATTATCCTGCAGGGCATATATTTTAAAAGTGCCGGCCGGTAAATGATGAAATTTAAAATTGCCTTTACCATCTAATTTGGCATAATAACGCGGCCGTTCTTTTACCACAGCAGAATCTTCGGTACCGGCATGTAGCATTACAATTAAAGTACTGTCTGCCTTACCGGTTTCGGCCAGTAACACATTGCCGGTTAAAGTATATTCATCAATAGTATTACCCGTGCTGAAAACATAGGTAAGGTTTTTTGCTACGTTTCCTTCATTAATATCTTTTATAGCATCTCCAAAATTTAAGGTGTAGGTGGTATTTTCTTCCAGCGTGTCTTTAAGGCGCACAGTTACCACTCTTAAGCGGCCCTCTACAATGGGGTTTATTTTGGGTACCGGCGATACAATAAGGTTGTTTTGTATTTCCTGCACCTCTACATACTCATTAAAGTAGAGCGTTATTTTATTGCCGGTAAACTGCAGGCTGCTGTCTTTTGGTGTTATGCTTACCAACTGAGGCGGTAAAGAATCTCTGGGGCCTCCTGTTGGTGCAATGGTATTGGCACATCCGCTGCTGTTGGTTACTGTAAAAGCCACCATTATTGCCAACACTATTGCTACAACTGTTTTCATGCGTTATTTATAAATCTTGTTTTACCAAAGAGGTTACCGTAATAATGGCTGCAAACTTAAACTGTTTATAGGTATTAAGGTTCATGGCATCTGTCAATAAACTTATAATTCTTCGGCAGGTTCTTCATCTGCTGTAACTGTTTCGTGTAAGGCAATGGCCAGGTTATTGGTTTTAACAAAATTGCACCAGTGGCAATCTTCTTTACCACAGCCGCTATAGAACTGGTGTGCCTGTATTTTTTGCCAGGTTGTAATAATCTGTTGCTGAACGGTGGTAATATCTTGCGGAGTTATTGTTAGCTTTTGTTGCTGGTATTCTTTCTTGGCATCGGGCTCAACAAAATCAAACACCGTAGCAATCACTTTCCAGCCCCGTTGCTCGTGGTTATCTACGAGCAGCTTGTAAAAAACAGCCTGGCGCCAGTAATCGCCACCATTGGGGTCTTTGGCAGAAGGAGGTTTTAATTTATCTTTTGCTTTATCGGGGTTACCGGTTTTATAATCTACCACGGTTACCTGCTTGCCGTCAAACTCCAGTTTATCCAGTTTGCCTTTTACCGGCACACCACTTACCTGCACATTACGTATGCTGCGTTCAATGGCTACAATTTTATTAAACCCATCCACGCGGCTGTCATAATAATCATTCAAAACTATATGACCGTATTCTATACGGCGGTCAAATTGCTCTTGTGTAAAACTTTCGCGGTGGCGGTGCATGTACCATTCAAAATCTTCAATAAAAACTTGTTTGGGTGGAAAGGTTTCCGCTTTTCCATCCTGCATTTTTTTAAACAATTGTTCTAAGGCATAGTGTACCGCAGAACCAAACTCTGTGCTTTCATTTTTTGGCGATGGTATGCGTACCAGGTTTTTAAAATAAAACTCCAACGGGCATTTCAGATAATTGTTCAAGGCTGTTACGTTCATTACAAATTTTTCTAACAGGCGGTTGGCAAAATCTTTTTCAAACTGTTCTATTTCAGGTGCTGCTGTATTGGTAAACTGTAAAGTGGCATACAAGGCTTCCGTGTCGGGCAATAGCAGTTTTTTTTCTGTGGCAATATTGGTACCCGCTTTTATTTCTTCTACAAATTTTGAAGCTTCTGCTTCTTTGCCATTGGCGTTAAACCGGCTGTAAGAAATGTACAGGTGTTGCTCTGCGCGGGTTACGGCCACATAAAAAACCCTTCTTAATTCTTCTTCGTCTGTATGTGCCGGTACCGATTCAAAAACCGTATCAGGTAGCTTATACCCTCCTGATGGTTTTCGTTTCTTTTCCCAGGTATGCGCATTACAACCTGCTAAAAAAACATATTCAAACTCCAGGCCTTTTGATCCGTGTGCTGTTAACAGATTCACTCCTTTATCCGTTCCGTTTACCTGCACCAGCGGTAAACTCACTCCCTCCTTTTCCATTAACTCAATATAACTAACCAACTGCTGCAGGGTAAGAAAAGGGTTGCGTTTTGTTTCGTCTTTAATAAAATCAAACAAACCGGTAAGAATACGCAATTGCTCAATTTTATCGGGCAGTTGCATAATAGCCGTTAACACCCCGGCTTTTTGTATAATATTTTCAAACAATTGCTGCAAGGTTACATTCACCGCATCGCTTATTAAAGACTCTAAAACAGTTCCTGCCTTTTGCAAGCCACTGTTTAACGGTGGTGTAAATAAATCTTTAGGAGGGGTGGCAATTTTGTGTTGCAACAAAGCCCTTATCGATGTTTTGTCAGTTGTAAATTGTTTAGCCGCCACTTCCATGCTTAATTGCGCCACTAATAATGGCGGAATGCCAAACCAGTCAAAATGCAATATTTCAAACAGCATTTCATCGCCACCGGCGGGCATATCTAATTCTGCTGCCAGATATTTTAAAATAAGCAATAGCTTTTGTGCAAGCGGCAGTTCTAAAATATTTAACTCCCGTTTTGAGTAATAAGGCAGCTGATTAAATCTAAAAAAGGCAGCCAGTTCTTCGCCGTAACGATGCTCTTTATAAATAACTGCAATTTTACCCGGTGCCACTCCGGCTGCTATTAATGTTTTTACCTGTTCTGTAATAGCAATCATTTCATGCCGCGGCAATTCATATTCGTAAACCAGTGGCTGGTGCTGCAGATGGTTTATTTTTGCATTGCTGGCCCGTAGTTCTTTACTTAAACCTTCCATTTTGTTAACCAGTCTTTCCGTATTCTGTTCTATCAAAACTTTTGATGCATCCAAAATGGGTTGGGTAGAACGGTAATTACTGGTAAGAATAACAGTCAACAAATCCTGCTGGTAGTTTTCTGCAAACACCTGCATATTTTCAATATTTGCGCCCTGAAAACGGTAAATGCTCTGGTCATCATCTCCCACCACAAAAATGTTGGGGCTATCCCAATACTCAATTAAAAGTTTAATAATACTGTTTTGGGTACCGCTGGTATCCTGAAACTCATCTACCAATATGTACTGAAACTTTTCCTGGTAATTAGCCAGCAGTGATTTGTTATTTTTAAAAGCGGCAATTACCCAGGTAATCATATCGTCAAAATCGTAGCGGTTGCGCTGCCGCATCAATTGCTGAAAAGCAGGAAATTCTTTTACTGCAGCCCGCAGCTTTTCCATCTTTTCGTTTTCTTCATCAATCTTATGCTGCTTTAAATCGCCGGCATTAAAATTTTTATATTTTTTCTTGTATACAAACTCATCGCGGTTGGGTAAATCAGCCAGGTAAGCATCAATCCGTTCGTTAATAAACGCAGGTGTCCAGCCTTCCCGCTTCATGGTGCTAAACAATTGCTGCAGGTTATTAATTTCAAAATACACATCGCCGCGGTAGCGCTTCAGCGGGTGGTTTTTCGGAAAAGCATCAATTAGCTCCTTATACAAAGCTGTTTTCTCTAATTGAGATAAAGGGTCCAGTATATTTTTTTCAAACAAACCCAGGTTATCCTGTATCACCTCATTACAAAATGCATGAAACGTATAAATGCCCACCTTATACGCATCGGGACCAATAAAACTTAATAGCCTTTTACGCATGGCTACCACACCGGCATCTGTGTATGTAAGACAAAGAATATTCTCTGGCTGTGCATCAGTATCCATTAAAATTTTTGCAATACGGGCACTTAGTATTTGGGTTTTGCCCGTGCCCGGGCCTGCAATAACCATAACCGGTCCTTCAATACGGTCTACCGCCATTTGCTGCTGCGGATTCAGTTGCCCATATACTTTTTCAAACTGTTCTCTTAAAATTTTATTTCCTGTAATTGCCATGTGTAAATTTTGTTACCAGCAGTAGTGCTCCGGGGCAGCAGCCGTTGCCACGCTCGGTTCAACAGTTATTAGGTTACTGATGCAAAATTAATTGCACCGCTATAAAAACGGGTTATGCTGCCCGGCACCTGCTTGTTTGCAAGCTACAAAAAACAGGCTTAGCCACACTACATAAAAAAGCCACTCCGCACTTTTTTAACCATGAAACTTAAAAGTGCTGAAGTGGCTAAACACCAACAACAAACCAGTTAACTATTACCAGGTATTTTACTTAATGCCTCGGCCAGTTTAGAGCGTTCTTTTGAAATTCTTCTGCCCCTGAAAAACAGGTACAGGTTTATAAAAAGCATAACACCCAGGTAAATACTAAACCCGCCTATTTTAGCACTCAATATTTCCAGCAGGCTGCGGTTGGTGCCAATTTCATAACTCACTTCCATAATTTTTAAGGCAAAGCCCAGGTTTAATAAATAGAAGCCGGTTTCAAACAGCCGGTTGGTAGAAAAAGCAATATCTTCTTTACCCTTAAAAATATCCAGCATAAACACTTTACTATTTTTAAACAGGGTATGGGCCACATACCAGGTTAGCAATGCCACTACGGGTAAATAAATAAGATAGGCTATAAAATTTAAAGAGTGGTTCATACAATTACTATTTTATGTTAAAGAATTAGTTGAATTGTTTTTTTTGCCCAGCCAGTAAATTACTAGCATGTTTACAAAGTGAATAGCTGCCAGCGTTAAAAGAATAGAGCCCACCATGCCACAAATACTATTGATTAACTGTTGCCAGTTTTGTATGGTTTGCCATTGTGTAATCATTAGTGTGGCATACCCAAGGTTAAGCAAGTAATAGCCGGTTAATAAAATACGGTTAATGGCATCGGTAAGCATTTCATTGCCCTGCAACAGATTGAGAATATAAATGCGGCCGTTTTTGTAAAGCCCCCAGCCAACATGCACGGTAATAAGCCAGGTAACCGCCAAATAAAGAATGTAAGCAATGCTGTTCATAACCTTTATTTATACAGCAAAGCTACACTGTTATTTTCATATTTTCAATAAATATTGAAAATATAATTTTTTCTTTAACCAGGGTTCTGCGGTTGAAGGGTGCGACGCAACGGCTGTTGCTGCTGGTACTGTTGCTGGCTACCGACTAGTATATTAAATAGCCGGGTAGTTTTTCTAAGAGTTAACCAGTAATACCAAAGCGTGTAAATAAGTATTTTATAAAGAGAAAAGTTTTGATACTTGGAATAGTTCTATAAATGGGAAAAATTTACATGTACTAATTACGACCCACTAAACTGTCCAATACAACTACAATGAAAAACCGTTCAGCCTTCAGGATCTACATTCTGGAAGATGATGTTTGGTACGGCTCTATGCTGCAGCATTATCTTTCTTTAAACCCCGATTACGAAGTAAAGCGCTTTGAAACGCCTTCTGCTTTTTTTGCCAACCTGCACGATGTGCCCCAGGTAGTTACGCTGGATTATTCATTACCCGATTGTGATGGTGCCGAGGTATTACGAAAAATTAAAGAATACAACAGTAATATCAGGGTTATTATCATCTCCGGACAGGAGGATGTGGCAACCGCCATAAACCTGCTGAAACTGGGTGCATCAGACTATATAGTAAAAGACGATGAGACCAAGGACCGGTTATGGAACACCATACAACACCTGCAGGAAATAGATGGACTGAAGCAGGAAGTGGAGCAGCTGCGCTCTGAAGTAAAGCGTAAATATGATTTTAGTAAAATGATGATTGGTAACAGTGAGCCTATTAAGAAAGTATTTACCATGATGGAGAAGGCAGCACAAACCAATATTACTGTATCTATTTATGGAGAAACGGGTAGTGGTAAAGAAATGGTGGCAAAAGCCATTCATTATAATTCTGAACGGTCTAAGAAACCCTTTGTGGCAGTGAATGTGGCGGCCATACCAAAAGACCTTATAGAAAGTGAGTTGTTTGGCCACGAAAAAGGAGCTTTTACCGGAGCCGTTACAAGACGTATTGGTAAATTTGAAGAAGCAGAAAGCGGCACACTTTTTTTGGATGAAATTGGTGAGTTGGATATAAACCTGCAGGCAAAATTACTAAGGGTATTGCAGGAAAAAGAAGTAGTGCGTGTGGGAGGCAACCAAACGGTGCCGGTTAATGCCCGCATTATTGTTGCCACCCATAGAAACCTGCTGGAGGAGGTACAAAACAAAACTTTTAGAGAGGATCTTTATTACCGATTATTTGGTTTGCCCATACACCTGCCGCCGTTGCGTGACAGGGGCAATGATATTTTACTGCTGGCAAAACATTTTATTGATCTGTTTTGCAAAGACAATAAGATTGAGAAAAAAATGCTATCAGAAGAGGCACAGCACAAGTTGCTTTCATACCGTTTTCCTGGCAACGTTAGAGAGTTGAGAAGTATCATAGATCTGGCAATTGTAATGAGTGATGATGATATTATTGAACCCCGACATCTTTCGCTGAACGCCAGCACGAACGTGTCTGATATACTGGCAGAAAGCAAAAGCCTAAAAGAATATACCAACATTATTGTGCAGCACTATCTAGATAAACATCAGGGCGATGTTATGAAAGTGGCCAGGCTGCTGGATATTGGAAAAAGTACTATTTACAGAATGATACAGAGTAAAGAATTAATCATAAATTAAAATAACCCATATGAAAGGAATGGTTTTTACAAATTTTCTGGAGATGGTGGAAGAACGTTTTGGTTTTGTAATGGCTGATAGCCTTGTAACAGAAAGTAGTTTACCCAGTGGGGGTGCTTATACCAGTGTGGGGCAATACGATTATAAGGAAATGTTTACGCTTATTGGTAAACTGCACCAGAAAACAGGCATTTCTGTAGCTGATTTATGCAAGGAGTTTGGCAAATATCTTTTCACAAAACTGGTAGAAGCCTATCCGCATTTTGTAAGCCGTGTAGATAATGTTTTTGATTTTTTAGGGTCTATTGACAATTACATACATATTGAAGTAAGAAAGCTGTATCCCGATGCGGAATTACCTCATTTTGAAACACGGCAAATTACCCCTCACCAGTTGGAAATGATCTACAGTTCAAGCAGGGGGTTGCATTATCTGGCTGAAGGGCTGATAGAAGGCAGTCTGACACATTTTAACACCACTGCCACCATTACCAGCGAGCCTTTGACAGATGGCAGAGTACGGTTTTTAATTACCCGTAATCACTCATAAGAATGACAAGTACCCCGCCCGAAATATTAGCCATTCAAAACATCCTGGAAAGGGAGCGGAAGAGCCGTAAAGCGGCCGAAAGTATTATTGAAGAAAAATCTTCTGAACTGTTTCATATACATCAGCAGTTATTGCAGTTGAATCATTCGCTGGAGTTAAAAATAGCAGATCGTACAAAAGAAATTAATGATTACAACAAACAACTTCTGGTTAGTAACAGCCGGCTCTCTTCGCTGGTGCAAAATCTGCAGTATGCTGTTTTAATGGAAGATGAAAACCGTACCGTTTATCTGGCCAATGATATGTTTTGCCAGATGTTTGGCATTACCCAAAGCTGCTCTCAGATTATTGGTGTTAAAGCAAAGAATTTAAACACTGAAAAAGTATTTTTTGATAATAACAAAACCAATTATATAAACCGTATTTATGAAATACTGGAGAAAAAAGAACGGGTTTTGAATGAGGAAATTTTTACGGACGATGGCCGCGTTATTATAAGAGATTTTATACCTATCTGGAACGATACTGTGTACCAAGGCCATTTGTGGGTGTATAGTGATGTTACTGAACGTCTTTTAATAAGTAAACGGTTAGATGACCAGAGAAATTTTTATGAAAATGTACTGAACAGCCTCCCCTCAGATATTGCAGTTTTTAATACCCGAGGCCAATATCTGTTTGTTAACCCCCATGCCATAACCAATGAAGAAACCCGTAAATGGATAATAGGCAAAACAGATAAGGAATATTGCCTGCTAAAAGACAAACCCATAAAATTAGCTGAAGAAAGAAGAAAGCGGCACAACAAAGTAATTGATACAGGTAAGCAAATAGAATGGGAAGAAAAAATTATTACACCAAGCAACCAGATAGAATACCACCTGCGAAGACTTTTTCCGGTAAAAGATGAAGCCGGCAAGGTTACCATGATTATTGGGTATGGTATTAATATAACCGAACGCAAACTGATTGAACAAAAAATTCAAAAAAGCGAAAAGCGGTATAAAGATTTATATAATTATAGCCAGGCCCTGATATGTACACATACATTGGATGGCCATGTATTAAATATAAATCCCGCCGTTGCCAACCTGCTGCAATATGCAGAAGAAGAACTGATAAACCAGCCTTTAAAAAAAATTATACCAGAGGAGCATTGGGAGCGGTTTGAAGCTAATTACCTGAGAGATGTAAGAAAACACGGCCGTGCAGAAGGGGTAATGAGTGTAATAACCAAGGCAGGAAAGAAGGTTTACCTGCTGTATCAGAATTTTAAGGTTGAAGAAGAAGGCACAGAGCCTTACATCATTGGCTTTTCTCAAGATATTACACTGCGTGTACAAACCGAAAGAGAATTGATTCATGCCAAACAAAATGCTGAGTTAGCGGCAAAAGCAAAAGAAAGTTTTCTGGCAAACATGAGCCATGAAATAAGAACACCTATGAATGGAATTTTAGGTATCTCTGGGCTGCTTTCAAAAACTAATCTGGATGTTGAACAAAAGCATTTTTTAAAACTTATACAAGACTCGGCCAATAATCTGCTGGTAATAATTAATGATATATTAGATCTTGAAAAAATAGAAGCCGGCAAAATGCAGCTGGAAGAAATACCTTTTATAATTACAGAAAGAATTAATAATGTTATACACTCTTTTTCTTTTCGGGCACAAGAAAAAGGTATTGAACTGCTGCACAACAATCAGTTGCCTTCCTCAATACAAGTAAAAGGAGACCCCTACCGCCTTACACAGGTATTAAACAATATTGTGGGTAATGCATTAAAGTTTACTGAAAAAGGAAGTATTACACTAACCACATCTGTT
>JANRMC010000055.1:0-14194 GCA_033761915.1 Flavihumibacter sp. | reverse complement strand
ACGCAACCACTGCCGCCATTTGAGGTGCCGCCGGCTACCAATAAAAAAAGCTACAATCAGATTGTAGCTTTTTTTATAAAATTATTCTTTCTATTACGGCCTTGGGCCTTTATAAATTAAAGTATCATATAAAGGCAATGGCTGAAAACCAGGCTGTGTCATAAAATAACCGGCATAAACAATTTTAGTTGCCGGAACATATCGGTTTGTTGTAATAGCCGGGTTAGCTATAAAAGCCCGTCCATTTGATGGGTTGGGGAAAATGTTTGTAACTGAAGTTAGCTTATCAGTATTATCAAAAACATATTCTGGGCGTGTAGAACCAAAACCACTGATTCCACCATTGTTAATTAACGGATGGAAACCTTCTAAACCAAACGCTGGATTTCTTAATTTAACAGAAGAAGCGCCAGAAGTAATTAACTCAACATCTACAGGATATGTAAATGGCTGATTTAAGAAAGAAGCCGGGCGGTCGCCAGGTACTTCCGTAGCAATTCTACCTCTGAAAGTATAAACGCCATCATACTTATTTTTAACCCCAATAATAACAACAATTTTACTGGCATTAGGATTGATTACTGCACCGCTGGCGTCTGCAATTTGCAAACCCAATGCATAGCTTGAAGAAAGATCAATCTTAGTTTTATCTAATGTAAGAGGAAGATCTACTACATTGGTACCTGCTTTTACTGTAAGATCAAAACTTCCGGTATAGGCATTAGCAGGTAGTTCAATGTAACCTGTGCCATTAGCCGTGTTATAATCTGCAATTAAACCCGCGTTCTTAGAAATTTTTACCACATAATCTTTCTTAGCCTGTCCTTGATCGCCCAGGAAGATGCGGATTACATCAAATTTCTCTTGTAGCGGAGTGGCATTTAAAGCGAAAGATTTGGAATCTTCACTGGCAGCATCTGCAATCATTACTGCAGCTGCAGCATTATCGTTTAAAGTATCTTCATACCCGGTGTTTTTTAAGCACGATGATAAAGACACAGTAGCTGCTAATGCCAGTGCCAGTACTTTTGTATGTTTAGTATTTATAATCATATCATTCTTTTTTTCAGATTAACTATTAATTGTCCCAGAAAATTTTTGAAGTAAAGATGTTCACTCCTTTAGGCACATTGGGGGTGTTTGAAGATTCTTCCACCAATGGATAAGGTAATCTTACCGGTTGAGAAGTAGTTGCTGCCTGTGCTGATAAAGGCACTACAGGGAAACCGCTTTTACGGTTTTCGCTCCATGCCTCTAAGCCATTAATATTAGCCAGAGAAATCCATTTTTGAAGGGCAATAGCATTTAACTTGTTGGTAGATGCTGTATAATCTGCATTATTAATAGTACTGGTTAATAATGTGGTTGCATTGCTGGCCGCAGTGCCGGTAATACGGAAAGATTCTTTAACTCCATTCTCGTAATAAGCTTGTGCAGTTAAAGGTAAAGTGACAGAGGGCCATCTTTCTTTTGCTTCAGCCATTAAAAACTGGGCTTCTGATGATGTCATAATAATTTGGCGCTTAGTCTGGTTATATGCTTCAATCTGGAAGGGGCCGATAGGTGAGCAAACGGCTTCAAGGTAAGCTGTACCCTGGCCTCCTAATGGAACACCTACATAGCGGCTTGCTGCAAAAGTTTCGGCAGTAGCTTGTGTAACAATACCACCATTAGAAGCATCAGGTCTTGGAGAGCATACATGCTTCATTCTGAATGTATCGTTGGTAGCTTTGAAGTTATCAACTAACAATTTGCTCATTCGGATGAATTTATTAGAACCGGCAGGGGCATTGTTAGCATCAAAACCATAAGTTGCATAGAATGGATTGATTTTACCAACCACACCTGACTGATAACCCGGAGAAGCAGTTACATCTTCACCCAGTGCCAGTAAGCCAGAACCTTCAGAAACAATTTTATTGATTTCTGTAGTTATGTAAGAATCGCGTCCACTCATGGTACTCTGGCGCATTAAAATGCGCATTTTAAGTGTATTGGCAAAGCGAACCCATTGCTGCCGGTTGCCACCAAAAACGATGTCAGCGGGATCAGCATTGGATGTGGCTGCTTTTATTTCTGTAATGGCAGCATCCAGTTGCTTAATTAAATCTTCATAGATCGTTTTTGCATCATCGTACTTAGGTTGTAAAACACTGGTGCCTTTTAAAGCTTCAGAATATGGAATATTACCATATAAATCAACCAGATTTTGGTACACCATGCACTTCATAACCTTTGCAAAACCGGCAAGATTAGGGCGGCCATCATTTTTGCCGTTTGTAATTACAAATTCATAATCGTAAAGGTTATTATAGTAACCGGTCCAGAAGTTAAAGTCTGTATTCGTTACAACATAGGTCATCTGTGCCTGTCCGCCAATAAAGCTGGTAGACTGTGACCAATGACCACCCCAAAAGCCACCTAATTGGTTTGCACCTAATGTGCCAATAGTATTATTGATAGCATTTGTAAAGACTAAATCTGAGGTGGTAGATGTAGGCGAGTTAGGATTATTATTTACATCTAACCAGCCTTTTTTACAGCTATTAAATGTTAAACCCGCCATAATTAAGAAAATACCTATTTTAAGTTTCATAATTCAAATTTTGTGTGTCTGATAAATATTACTCCAAGTTCAATTAAAAGGTAATTGATAAGTTAGCACCATACGCTCTTACGGGTGGTGTAATACCAATACTATTAATACCTAAACCGTTACCGGTGGTAGTACTAAATTCAGGGTCTGTATACCAGTTATTGCTGGGTAATAATGTCAGCAGGTTTCTACCATAAACACCAATTGTAGCACGTTTCATGAACTTAACTTTATCCAAAATTGATTTTGGAAGGTCATAGCTTAATGAAACATCTCGTAGTTTCCAGAAAGCACCAGAAGTGATAAAGTTTTCTGCAATCTGGCGGTAATAAGTTACCCAAACTGTGTAGTGACCATTTTGAACTGGAATTTTATCGTTTACAACAGTTTTACCAGTTGATGATTCTACGTAAGCTGAATTAGGATAAATGAACGGAGCACGTCCATAAAGAGTAGTAACTTTTGCAGAACCAGTGAATGTCATTTGACGGCCAATGTCATGATAAACAACGTTGCCACCACGGTACTCTGCGTTCGCACTAAAGCTGAACCCTTTGTAACGTAATGTAGTACCCAAACCTAACTGATGTTTTGGTAAACTGTTTCCAAAACCTACTAAAGAAGATGCTGTAACAGGATAGCCATCTGATTCAGTTACCAGTACACGACCCGTTGCAGAATCACGTGCATAAGCTGAAGCTCTCAGATAAGGGAAAGGCAAACCAATTTCAGCAGTTGTTTGCGCATATGTAAAACCGCCACCGTACGGAGTTAAGCGTTGTAAGTCCTGGAACAGGCTTATAACTTTATTGTTATTGAATGAATATCTAGCACTTACTTCCCAAGTCAAGTTTTTGTTTTTAATAACCTGAGCTTTCAGGTCAGCTTCATAACCCCAGTTCTTAGTTTCGCCAATATTAACTGTAGCAGAAGCAAAACCAGTTGAAGGGGTTAGCGTAATTGGAAGAATTTGTTTTTTTGAACTTTGGTTGTATGCTGTAAAGTCTACATTCACCCTGTTCTTAAATAAAGCTGCTTCAAAACCAAACTCTCTTGATGTAACAAACTCAGGTCCAAGTAATGCATCGGGAAAGTTATCACCCACTGTTGTACCTACTGTATTTCCATATGGGAAACCACCACCTACGCCGTAGGTTAATGCAAGACCGTAAGCACCCAAGTTATCGTTACCATTCTTATTTAAGGCTGCTCTTAACTTTAAATAATCAAGAACATCATTTTTTATAGAAGGAACTGCTTCTGTAACAATGAAAGACGCGTCAATTCCATAGTAAGGATATTGATACAGACTTTTATCTCTTCCTTTTGCATAGAACACAGAAGAACCATCAAAACGGCCAGTTCCGTGAACAAATAAGAAGTCTTTGTAATTTAAAGTAAGGTCACCGTAGACACCATACTTTCTGATTTCAGATTCTGAACCACCGCCGGTTAATTCACCAGTTCTGAATGCTACGTTATACAATTCTGGGATTAATACAGAACTAGAACCTACAGATACTGACTGTGATTTTCTGATTTGTATGTTAGAACCCAATATTGCGGTTGCTTCAATTTTACCAAATTTCTTTTTGGCTGTAGCAAAAAGGTCGTTGTTAATTCTTCTGCCATATGAAGAGAAGTCATTAACACCTCCCAAAATATTGGTAGTAGCACGGTTGATACCATCATAATCATTAGGGAAAGGAGCAGGTACCTGCGCTTCATGCGCCGCATAATCTGTAAATAAGAATTTCCCCTGCCAAGATTTACCAAACTGATTGGTTAATGCAATACCAATTCTTTCGGTAACAGTTACCCAGCTAACAGGACGGAAATCTAACTGAACGTTTCCGTTAAAGTAGTTGTTATTAATACGCTGGCGTTCGTTATCCAATTCAAACCAAGGGTTTTCATAATAATCGTTGAAATACCCGTTTGGATTTGCAAATTTGTTGTTCTTCCAATCTTTTAATTGAGTTAGAGGAATGTGTGCCGCTGTGTTGATAATATTGAAATAAAAATCAGAAGTAGTCTGATTTAAACGCTCTTGTATATAGTTACCCACAAAGGAAGCCGTGAATTTTCCAAACTCTTTTGTCGCACTCATTCTTACACTGTTTCTGCGGTTTTCGTCTTTTGGTACAATACCAGTAATTTTAGCATCCTGAAAAGAAAGAAAGAACCTGCTATTCTGATCACCACCGCTTACAGAAATGTCATTAGTAAAGGTGGTTCCTTTTTGCCATACTTTTTTCCTTTCGTTAGGGATAGCAGAATAAGGCAGTTCTAAAACGCTACCATCTTCTAGACGACGGCCTAATGGACGTATACTTCCATCATAGCGATCACCATATTGTTGATTTTCATAAGTTCTAAAGTTACCAGATGGGTCAATACCACCATAATCAGAACCAGAACCAAACTCATCCTGAAATTTAGGAAGGAAAGAAAGCTCTTCTACGTTAACGGCACTTGAAAAAGTAACAGTTGGTTTTGCTTTAGATCCTCTTTTAGTATTAATTAATAAAGCTCCGTTAACACCATCTGATCCGTATAAAGTTGCCGCCTGACCACCTTTTAAAACGGTAACATTGTCTATATCGTTAGGATTAAGATATGCGATAGCGTTTTGAGGAACTGGCACACCGTCTAATACAATAAGGGCTTCGTTATTACCTGTCATTGAACGGTATCCACGTAATACGATTTTAACGGCGGGGTTAACACTATTATTAGCGTTTACCACTGTTAAACCAGATACTTTTCCTGATAAAGCTTGAGCCAATTGAGGAGATTTACCATTGGTAAGATCCTTATCATTTACGGTAGATTGTGCAACACCAATTTCTTTTGGCCTTTTCTTTACACCCAAGCCAGAAGTAATAACAACCTCCTTCAGATCTTCGTTCTTGGTGGTTAATGTAACATTAACATTTTTACCTGCGGCAACAACAGTTCTTTCTGTGTAACCAACTGCGGTAATCAGTAATTCTGCGTTCTCTTTTACTTTGATTGTGAAAATACCGTTTGCATCTGCTTTAACGGTGTTTTTTGTACCGGCTTCTGTAACAGTAGCAAAACCTACTGCTTCGCCTTTTTCATCCTTCACAAGACCAGTAATGATCTTGGTTTGCGCCACTGCCATAATAGAAAATAGCATCAGCACTGAAAACAGTGATAGAAGTTTTCTCATTGTTAAGTTAGTTTTAGTTATCGAGAGATTGTAAATATAGGAAGATTTCGTCTTTGCCAAAAACTTGTTAAAGTTCCGAATCTATCCCCTCCATTAGAGACAAAGCCGACTTTTTAAACGCTGCAATAGTTAAAAACTTAAAATACCTTGTAACCTTAGCTCTGATTTGGTATTTCCGGTAAGCTCATCCAGTCCGGATCCGATGGCATTTTTTCCACTATAAACAGTTTGTGCCCATTTTAGCCAAACAGCCCATTCATGATGGCGTTTCTTTGTTCTTTTACTTAAAAAAGAGAAGTCTTTAGCATTGAAATTCAAGTAATAACGGACTCCACGGTCATAAAAAGCAGGTATTGAAAATCCATATAAGACATCATTTTCATAAGCATATATTCTGGAATTATAGCTAGCTGTTTCAAAAAACTGGAGGCGGAAATTTGCCGCCCATTTTTGTTGTGCGGGTCTGTAGAATGCATCAGCAAATAACAAAAACCCTTCTTCCCCAGATTCAGCCTCTTTATTATACCACAATAGTTCTACCCGGCTTCTTAAAATAAGCCCCGGGTTAAGGCTTATACTATTTTGCCACCGGAGGCTATGTTTGGGCAAAAAAGCAACCACAGGGTTAACAAGAGTATTTGAAACCTTATTTTGCTGTCTTGTCTCAGTTCTATATCGCAGGTAAACTTCTATTTGTTTTGAGGGTAGGTAGGTCAATTGTGCCAAAAAATCCTTTCCACTGGAGGGAGCATCAATTCTGTATTTTAACCAGGGAAATCGATAAAAATCTGCATATGCATCCAACCTTAAAAAAGTAGTTGGGCGCAGACTAATGGCTGCATAAATACCTTTTTCGTTTACAGGCACGCTGCTTTCCGTAAAAGCATCTCCATTAAGAGACTGATAAGCTTTATTAATATTTCTGTATACTAAAGACATATCTGCTTTTGCATCCAAACTGATTAATGCACCATTTACTGTAGCCAGCGATCTGTTACCATCTATTGCTGTTTCTCCAAAAAAATGAATATTCTTAAAAGTATAATTATAATCAACACTATAATTATGAAGGTTTTTACCTTTAATAGTATAAAGATTATAAGGAAGCGGCTCCCGTATAAAAGAATTTGAAAACCAGTGATGGATTGTATTAAAGCTGAAACGGGCATTCCCGGATTGATACCGCAATACCCCTCCTGCAGCTAATTGAGTAATGCTATTTCTGTCGAGTAACTCTGCCGCAGTTCGGTGGTAACCTCCGGCTAAAATAGAACTAAACCAATCATTACCAGAAAGAGTGTCTGCATTTATATTGGCGCTTATTTTTTTACGGGAAGCAAAGACGCTCCACTCCCATTTTTTTAAAGCAGCCGTAATTGCAACTCCCCGGTGAAAATTATACTCTGCCGGAGAATTATAAGGGCGGAATACCGCCGCCTGCCGTTTTATAGCCAATACTGCCGCACTTTTTCTAAAAGCCAGGCTTTGCCATTGTAATAAACCCTGCCCCATGTTTACACTAAAATCGCCAATGGCAAGAGTTTTTATCTTACCTATGTTTCGGGCATAAAAATGAAAGGAGTAAAAATCAAAGCCCTTTGGCTTTTTATTTCTGAAGAAAGATTCGCCGGCATCCTTATCTGCAACAAAACCCCAGCTCAATAAATTTTTATAATTATAATTAAATCTTAAAAAATGTCGGTCTCTTTCACCCGTATAAAAATTAGTTCCCGCAAGTTTTGGGAGCCGATACCCCCTGGATTTTTCAAGCACCTGACTATACCTGTATAAAAGGGTATTATCTCCGTGGCGCAAACGTTGCTTCAAAGCTGTTGGTAATGGAACTGTTTTTTCAATGGTAACAAAAGGGAGTATTTTTTTTATAGTGCCTATATCCCAGCCGGGTATGGCTTGCAGCTCATATAAACTGTTTAAAGGACCTAACAAAAGCTTGTACTGAATGAACTGGGCTATCTGATAATCGCTGAGAAATAACAATTCCCTTAAATCCTCAGCTGACGCCGCATTTAAATTGAGGGGAGTCTTTTTAAAGCGTTGCAACTGCTGCAGGTAAGAATCATCTTCGGTTTCATTGTCTTCATTGGCGGCCGTTAAATTTTCTAATTGTTGCTCTGTTTCAGACATAACAGGTTCTTGCGCCAGTATTATTATAGGCAGCAACAGCATTATGAATAATAAATAATTTTTACAGGCCACTTGTGTGCATAGCGTTTGTTTACAAATACGCTGCTATCAGAGTTCTTCTTTGGGAGCCTCCGTTTTGTCTCTTGCCTTAAATAAAAATAACAGGCCCGGCGTAAACCCTAACTGATTATGAAAACTACCCACCACATCAATACGCAGCTGTTTCCATTGCCAGCCGGCGCCAATATAATATTGATTGTAGGCCGTAACCACGCCGGCCCTGCCAAAAAACTGATCGTTCCATTGATATTGTATGCCTGCGTTTATAGTAACAGGGGCTGCTTCTTCCTTCACCAGTTCTGTGGTTAATACTACACGGTTGTTAATAGTATAACCCAACCCTAATTTGTATATGGCCGGAAGTTTTTCACTGCTTCCCTTCCTAAATTTTCCGCCTACAGGATTATAGAGATGAATACCAGTTACCAGTTGCTGCGTTATTTGCCAGGTACTACCTATTTCAAAATTAACCGCACTGCTGCTGCCATATACCGGCACACGTATGTTGTTGTAATTAATTTGCGCCCCCAGGTTTACTGTCTTTCCTAACTTTCGGCCAAATGCCAGTCCCATTTGTGTGTTGTTATAATTGCTGCCACCACCATAATTTAGATGTAACCCAAAGCCACCCCATTTAGAAGGCATTACAAAACTGGCCTGGTAAAAGCTTAATGCATCCAGCTGAAAGCGTCTTTCTGCAAAAACACCGGCCTGTATTTGCTGCACATTGGCCAGGTTAGCCTGATTAACAGTTCCGGCAAATGCATCTGAAAAGTTATTGGAATAGGCTCCGTTACTGATGTAGCGGCTACTTACCGTGCTGCGTGTTATTTGGGCAATAGCCCTCACTGGCATGATGTATAGAAACAATGCCCAGCAGCCTATTAATTTTAAAAGCTGATTATAGCACTGCCGATGAACGGACTGCGACGCAACGATGCTGAATAAGGTTTTTTGGCTGGAGTTATTACCCAAAAAAAGATACCACCCTTTTTTTCTCATGCCTTTGTTTTGGTATTTGAAAACTAAGCACAATTTGTGTTAAAAAAAATTTTTATTGGTGCAACGCCAATGCAGGTGGCCCCCTACCTTTGCGCCATGCAAATACTAGACGGTTTATTGGTTAGCAAAGCCACCAAGGAAGATTTAAAAATTAAAGTGGCCCAGTTAAGTATTGAAGGGAAAAAAACACCCCATCTGGCAGCTATTTTAATTGGTAATAATGGTGCCAGTGAAACCTATGTGGGTGCCAAAGTAAAAGCCTGTAATGAGATTGGTTATAAAAGTACGCTGATACGTATGGAGGCTGAAGTGAGTGAACATAAGCTGATGGAAGTGATTGAAGAACTTAATAACGACCCCGATATTGACGGCATATTAGTACAACTGCCATTGCCCAAACAAATTTCTGAAGAAAATATTATTAACGCCATTCACCCGTCTAAAGATGTTGATGGTTTCCACCCGGTAAATGTGGGTAAAATGGTGCAGGGTTTGGAAACTTTTGTACCGGCAACCCCTTATGGTATTATGCTGATGCTGCAACACTATAAAATTGATACCAAAGGAAAACATGCCGTAGTGGTGGGCAGAAGTAATATTGTTGGCCGCCCGATGAGTATTTTATTAAGCAGCAATACCAACCCCGGCAATTGCACGGTAACTATTACCCACTCTCATACCCGCAACATAAAAGAATTGTGCGCCAGTGCAGATATTATTGTGGCTGCTTTAGGCAAACCCAATTTTATTACAGCCGACATGGTTAAGGATGGCGCCATAGTAATTGATGTGGGCATAACCCGTGTTGCTGACAGCAGTAAAAAAAGCGGCTTTGCTTTAAAAGGAGATGTGGATTTTGAAGCCGTGGCCCCCAAATGCAGTTACATAACACCAGTGCCCGGCGGTGTTGGCCCAATGACCATTGCAGCACTCATGAAAAACACCTTTCTGGCCTGCCAGCAAAAAAATTAAATCTATTCGCTTACTGCTTCTTCAATCAGTTGATGGAAAGTAGGCTCTAATTGGGTAACCCAAACCGGCAGCACCTGCGGCATAATGGTCCACTGGTTACCCGGTTTATGCAAACGCAGCATAATACGGTTGCCCCTGTCATCACTCACATCAATGGTAAATACCGGTTCTGAACTGCTGTTAATTTTTCTGAAATTAAATTCTCTTAATCTCCCTTCCGCTTTCAGTAATTTGGTAAACTGAACGTTCTTTATAAAATGAATTTGCATAGTACCCCTTTGTATCTTTCTTACTGCAATCATCGTGCAAATTTCTTTTACCACCAATCAATATTATCAACACTTCCGTTTTACAACAAAATTTTAAAGTTTGGTTATTTTATGTTACCAGCAGCATTACATATAACAACAGTTGTTGCCACGCTCGTTTCAACGGCAGTGCCAGTGGCAGCAGAATGCTTACCTGCAAAACCTTAACAAAAAAACGGTGGTGCATTTAAAGTCAACCCTTATTTTTATACTCAACAACACACTAAATATGAAGCATTGGCTCTTTATCTGTTTACTGCTTCCTGCCGCCATAAAAGCGCAGGATTGCAATCTTAAAAAAGATCAGGATCTTTTAACCAATAAACCCAAACTATCCACAGGTTTTATAGAACTGGATAATGCCATGCTGAGCATTGATGTATCTGGCAAAGACATTGATTTTTTCTTTGTTATAAAAAATAAAGCGGCCAATTGTTTTAACGACGAAAGTGAGGTGCTGGTAACCTATGAAGGAGGCAAACTAAAAAATGAATACCGTAATAACACCGGCTATACCAATTGCGAAGGTGTATTTCACCTGGTATTTAAAAACTCTGCCACCTACACACCCAGCGGCTTGCAAAAACTAATTACAAAAAAAGCCATCAGCTTTTTGTTTACAGCCAGCAACGGCAAAACCACGTTGGTTGAGTTAGACGAGAACCAGCAAAAACTATTAGTGCAATTAGCTACCTGTATTGCCAAAGATGCCAAAACTGTTTTATAAAAAAAGGCCCGCGTTAACGCGGGCCTTTTTTGTAATTTAAGTAACACATTATTTACTCAATTAAAATGGTTTTGCGGTACGCTTCGCTGCTGTTGGCAGCTGCCACCTGCACCAGCACCAGACCTTTAACAGTTGCCGGCACGGTTATCTGCAATTGGTTGGTAACAGCAGCCAGTTGCTGCACAGCCACTTTTTTACCTGCCAGGTTGGTAATAGTAACGGTAAGTTGTTTGCCCTGCAACGCACCGGGCAATACAACTGTAAATAGTTGTGCGGCGGGGTTAGGGTAAATGCTGATGTCTTTTTTATTATGTAAGGTTTCTTTATACAACAGCACTTTTGAATACATGAAGCGTCCATCTTTATCTACAATTTTCAGGCGATAGTACGCAGTACCAGTAGTAATTATATCTGCCGCTTCATAAGTTTTTACAGTTTCGCTGCTATTGCTTACGTTAATGGCAGATGAATAATAAAAGCTATTTCCGTTGGTTGATTTCTCCACCACGTATTCTTTTACATTTATTTCATTGCTCACTTTCCATTGTAAATTCAACACCTGGTTTTGGCGGGTGTAGGATAAGGCAATTATTTGCGCGGGTAAAAACAGGCAGGCGTTGAAGTTTGCCGGAAACTGTACCACTGTACTGTTTTGCGTAATTGTTCCGTTACTGCCATTAACTGCACCAAAATTAATGCCGCCCGCTGTTGTACCCGCTGCACCAGCGGCTACACTGCTTGCTGCATTTAATGTACCGTTAGAATAAATAACACCGCCACCACCACCGCCGCCGGGGCCATGAGAAGCACCACCGCCAGTATTAGTTCCGCCGGTACCACCAGTTGCAGTAACGGTAACATTTGAATGACCCGTACCTGCAAAAACCAATGCACTACCACCAGCGCCGCCGCCACCGCTACCATCGTTGGCAACAGTATTGTTGGCAGCGCCGCCACTTACATTAATGGTACCTGCACTTGTTATATTTCTTACAGAGAGTATTATAATACCGCCACCCGCTGCACCGCTGGATGAAAAGCCACTACCCGGAGTGCCGGTGCCATTATTAGTGCTGCCACCGCCGCCGCCGCCGCCCATTACAATTCTGTTAGCAGCGTTTTGTGCAAATGAAGCTGCAGGCTCGCCGCCGCTGGTTGCACCACTATTCCATGCGTTACCACCTTTACCACCGGCACCGCCATTACCACCACCGCCACCGCCAGAGTTTTGGTCATTTGATCCGGGGTTACCGTCGGTGCCGCCGCCACCGGCATTACCCGGAGCTCCTTTACCATTGCTACCACTTGGATAACCTTCAACGGCAACGCCGTTATCTAATAAACTTCCCGCATTGTTTAAAAAGCGAGGCATCCCTGCCGTACCTTCTCCTTTTGCAGCATTATTATTAACAGAAGCCAGTGTAATAAAATCTGAGCTTGCTCCTGCCCCACCACCCAACTGGCGAGAGCCGCCGCCCCTGAAACCCAGCCCCGCAGCGTTCAAAGTAAACCCTGCAAAGCTAAAATCGTTCAATGTATGAATGGCCATTACACCACCTACTGTACCCGTCCATGCGGGTGCAAAAATATTGGCCCCTAATGTTGCATTGTAGTACACCGGTACTCTTATAACCTGAAAGCGATACTGACCGAATGTGCCATAATCTGAATTGCGATAGGCCCGGGTGGTGCCGCTACTGATATTTAATGTGCCGCCTGCCAATGATACACTGTTGGTGGCAACCGCGTATTCAAGGTTGCCGGCTAAATGATTTGCATTGTTTAAATAGCCGTTACCATTGCCACCGCTTACGCCATCGCCATAACTATCTCCGTTGGTTGAATTAATTTCTGCCCCTTGCATTTGAATGATTAAAACCAGGTCTCCGGAGCTGATGGCGGTTGACCCGATTGTGGCGGCACCTAAAGTAATTGAAGTGCTGCCGGCTGTTACGGTAGCCTGCGTACCGGGGTAATATGTGTTGGGGTTGGTTGAAATAGTGGTGTTACCACTTGTTGGACATGTTTGTGATTTAACCAATATCACCAACATGCTCATAAGCATTGCTAGTAAAAAGTGCCTCATAAATTTGGATTGTTGTTTTAAAGGAAAACTCTTAGACTCAAAATTACCGTAAAGAGTTGCAAAAACGTTTATCTGAATCAATTTTTTATTAAACAAAATGTTTAAATGCGTTTGTTGCCCATGGGGCCGAAAGTTGAACTGAGCGTAGCAAGGATGACGCTATGAAAAACAATTGTTGGTTATATAACAAAAAAGCCCCGCAACTGCGGGGCCTGTATTGTAAAACCTGTTCTATTAATAACGGTAGTGCTCGGGCTTGAAAGGGCCTGCCTTTGGAATACCCAGGTAAGCTGCCTGCTCATCTGATAACTCATCTAACTCAACACCAATTTTAGCAAGGTGTAAACGGGCTACTTTCTCATCTAAATGCTTTGGTAACACATACACTTTGTTTTCGTAGTTTTTGTGGTTAGTCCATAATTCTATTTGTGCCAGTGTTTGGTTACTGAAAGAGTTACTCATTACAAATGATGGGTGACCGGTTGCACAACCCAGATTAACCAGGCGGCCTTCTGCCAGTACAATTACATCTTTACCATCAATGTTGTATAAGTCAACCTGTGGCTTAATGGTATCTTTTGTATGACCATAGTTTTTATTTAACCATGCCATATCAATTTCAATATCAAAGTGGCCAATGTTACAAACAATTGCTTTATCCTTCATGGCACGGAAGTGCTTTTCAGTAATCAGGTCGCGGCAACCAGAAGCGGTTACAATAATATCAGCTTCAGGAACTGCTTTAATCATGGGCTTCACTTCAAATCCATCCATAGCAGCTTGTAATGCACAGATAGGATCTATTTCTGTAACAATTACACGACAGCCGGCGCCTTGTAATGAATGAGCAGAACCTTTACCCACATCACCATAGCTACCCACAACGGCTACTTTACCAGCCATCATAACATCGGTTGCTCTTCTGATAGAGTCTACCAGACTTTCTTTACAACCGTACTTGTTATCAAACTTAGATTTGGTAACGCTGTCGTTTACATTAATGGCAGGGATAGGTAATGTGCCTTTTGCCATTCTTTCATATAAACGGTGTACGCCGGTAGTAGTTTCTTCAGACAAACCTTTAATGCCGTTTACAAACTCT
>JANRMC010000054.1:0-13323 GCA_033761915.1 Flavihumibacter sp. | reverse complement strand
ACGATTTTAAAATGACTTTTAATTACGATGTTACCACATCTTCCCTCAAAGCATACAATAATGGCCGCGGCGCTATAGAGTTTTCTTTGGTTAAGCAAGGTTTGTTTAATACCTATAACCGCGGCGCCAGACAGGTTATTTGCCCCAGGTTATAATTTTATGTAACCAGCATAGGTGCTTTGTGCAGCACCGTTGCGTCGCACACTTTTACAGCAGCAGTAATGGCATCCATACCGCCGTACAATTAATTTTTAAACTAACTTTCCGTTCCAATTAATGCAGATGTCAGTATTAGAGAAAGAACTGCTGAAGATATTTCCGCCGCAACGAGTTAAAACAAGATTGATAGATGTGGTGGCTTATGCCAGCGATGCAGGCTTTTATCATTTACAACCCAAAGCCGTGGTACAGCCGGCTAATGAAGCTGAAGTGGTGCAGTTATTTCAACTGTGCCAAAAGTTACAAGTGCCGGTAACCTTTCGTACGGGTGGCAGCAGTTTAAGCGGTCAGTCAATAACCAATGGTATACTGGCCGATTTGAGTATTCACTGGAGGGGTTACGAGGTAAAAGAAAACGGCGCCAGCATTTGGTTGCAGCCCGGTATTATTGGTGCAGTTGCCAACCAGTACTTAAAAAAATACCAACGCAAAATTGGTCCCGATCCTTCATCTATCAACACGGCTATGGTGGGTGGCATTTTATCTAACAATGCCAGTGGCATGTGTTGCGGCGTTTCGCTCAATTCATACCACACGGTAAAAAATATCTGTTTTATACTGCCCAATGGCGCAACCTATAATACCGCTGTTAAAGAAGATTACGGACGTTTTGAAAAAGAGCAACCTGTATTATTTAATGGTCTTGCCGATTTACACCGGCAGGTAAACAACACGCCTTTACTGTTGCAACGCATCCGGCAAAAGTATCTTACAAAAAATACGGTGGGCTATTCTATTAATGCGCTGGCCGATTACCATCATCCGTTAGATATTTTTGCCCACTTGCTGATTGGGGCTGAAGGCACACTGGCTTTTATAGCACATGCAACGTTACAAACAGTGCCAGACTATGCCTTTAAAGCAACGGCCCTATTGTTTTTTGCCAATATGAAAGATGCCTGCAATGCCATTGTGCCCATTACCAATACCGGTGCAGAAATGATAGAGCTGATGGACCGTGCATCGCTGCGATCAATAGAACATTATGAAGGCATACCATCTTTAATAAAAGACTTGCCAACCAATGCCACCGCGTTGCTGGTAGAATACCAGGATGATACAATGCAAGCGCTGCAACAAAAAAAAACAGCTTTTGAAGCCTTAACACAATTGCAGCTATCGCACCCTGCAGCGTTTACAACAGATACGAGTACAAGAGAGCTTTATTGGAAAATACGAAAAGGTATGTTTCCTTCTGTGGGTGCGGTAAGGGCCCGGGGTACCACGGTTATATTAGAAGACATTGCTTTTCCGGTGGCACAACTGGCCGCTGCATTGGCCGACTTGCAGCTGTTGTTTGAAAAATATAAATACGATAACGCCATTGTGTTTGGCCATGCAAAAGATGGCAACATACATTTTGTAATAACACAGTCTTTTAACACCAAAGAAGAAATTAGCCGCTACGAATTATTTATGGAAGAAGTGGTGGCACTGGTGGTAAAAAAATACGATGGCGCTTTAAAAGCAGAACATGGTACCGGGCGCAACATGGCACCGTTTGTAGAAACAGAGTGGGGGGCAGAGGCCTATGAAATTATGAAGCGTATTAAAGCGCTGGCCGACCCGCATACTATTTTAAACCCCGGTGTTATTATTAATGAAAATAAGAAAGCGCATATCACGCATTTAAAAGAAATGCCTGCGGTAGAAGAAGAAGTGGATAAATGTATTGAGTGCGGTTATTGCGAACAGAAATGCCCCAGCCGCGACATTACTTTAACACCACGCCGCCGTATTGTGGTAAGAAGAAATCTTGCTTCATTAAAAGCTGCTGGTAATATAGCGGCACATAAAACTTTGTTGCAGCAATACCAATACGATGGATTGGATACCTGTGCGGTGGATGGGTTGTGTGCTACCGAGTGCCCGGTAGATATTAATACCGGTGATCTGGTAAAACGCCTGCGCGGTGAGAACCATAGCAAATTTGCCAACCAAACGGCTTTGCGCATTGCTAAAAATTTTAAAACAACAGAACAGTTGGTGCAGCTGGCCTTAAGAAGCGGCTTGTTGGTAAATAAAGTTTTTGGTAAAGCGGCAATGACAAAATTTACTACTGGTATTAAAAAAGTATTTCCCTCTTTTCCTAAATGGATGCAAACTCAGGCTGGTCCGGTTACAATACCAGTAACGGCCAAGCAGGGCAGCTTTCTTTATTTTACCACCTGCATTACCCGTTGCATGGGTGGTGGCAGCAATAACGCATCAAATGTTATTGACAGTTTGCTGAGTGTAACAGCTAAAGCCGGCATCCGGTTAACAATACCCGGCAGTATACAAGGCGTTTGCTGCGGACAACCTTTTTCTTCTAAAGGATTTACTGGTGCCGCAGTCTTTACAAAAAATAAAACGATTGAGTGGTTATATGAGCAGTCTGGTAAAGGAGCAATACCGGTAGTAACCGATATGAGTTCCTGCACACATACTTTAAAAGATTGCAGGGTTTATTTAACACCGGCTAACCAGCAAAAATTTGATGCATTAACTATCTTAGATGCAATAGACTTTTTGCACGACTTTGTATTGCCCGTTATTAAAATAACAAAGCCAAAAGATAAAATTGCATTGCACCCGGTATGTTCTTTAACAAAAATGAAAAACACACATAAGCTGATAGCCTTAGCCAAAGCCTGCGCACAAGAAGTGCAGGTGCCGGTATATGCAGGTTGCTGTGGTATGGCCGGAGACAGGGGCATGCAGGTGCCGGCCTTAACCCATGCTGCCGTGGCTATGGAAATGGCAGAGTTACAAAACAGTCATTGCAGTGGCTTTTATTCAAGCTCTAAAACCTGTGAAATGGCATTGAGTGAAAGCAGTGGTTTTTTGTATGAATCTGTTGCCAATCTTTTAAACGAAGTTTCAGTATAAGTATTAAACCTGTAGTAATTGATACAGGTCTTATCTGTTAAAGCATTCAAATCAGCAATATGGAATAAACATTAAAAATTATCACATGAAAAAACTGAGTATTTTATGCAGCTTCTTTTTATTAACCCAGGCCCTGTTTGCACAGGATGAAGAAGTGAAGGAAAAAGGGTTTAAAAAAGAGAAACTCTTTAGCGGGGGCACGGTGAACCTTTCTTTTTTCAACAATACATTTTTAATTGGCGGCAATCCTATTTTTGGTTACAGCCTTACCAATTGGGCCGATGTGGGTGTGGTGGCCAACTATAATTATTCTTCTACCAGAGATTATCAGTATATAAACGACCGGTTGCGCCAAACCAATTATGGTGGCGGTGTTTTTACAAGGTTATTTCCTGTGAATTTTTTATTTGCACAGGCTCAGTTTGAACATAATTTTGTAACACAAAAATTTGTGGCCCCTCCTAACAGCAACTTGCAGAACAATACTTTTAAAACATCTGGTAATAGCTTTTTAATTGGCGGTGGGTACACTTCTGGCCGCTACCCCGGCAATAATAATTTTTTCTTTCTGGCGCTGTTGTTTGATGTAAGTAATAATGCCAACTCACCGTATACTGATTATCTGGGGCGGCCCATACCTGTTATACGTGCCGGTTTTAATATTGGGCTTTTTCAGGGTAACAAAAACCGTTAATTTTTTGTGTACCAGCTTCAGTAACTCCGGTGAAGCATCGTTCCGCCTTAAGAGGCGGACACTTGTACGGAAGAACAGGTATAAGCTATAGGGCCTTAAACCTTATGCCCATACCTTTTACCATAGCTGAAGGGTGCGACGCAACAACTGCTGAAATATATACAGCTGCTGGTTATCATATAAAGAAACACCCCGCATTGGCGGGGTGTTTCTTTTATTAATGTTTGATGAAGTTGGATTGATAAAGTAATTGCCCGGTATGGCTGGTTATATTTATATAATGCACACCCGTTTTTAATTGTGTAATGGCAATGCTGTTATTGGTAATAGTGCCTTGTTGTTCTACCTGGCCAGCGGTATTAATAAACTGGTAGCGGGCATTGGTTAAATCGGCACCATTGGTGGTTAACTGTAACGCCGTATTACTGGCATTAGGGTTTAACACTATTTCTTTTTGGTTGTTGCCTTTTATTTTTATGATTTCTGAGTAGGCAAACTCACCATCTTTTTCTATAGTTTTTAAACGGTAGAAAGTAGTGTTTTCTTTGGCGCTTATGCTATAGCTGTACTTACTGCGATCGTTAGAGGCACTGGCATTTACTAAAGCCTCGCGGTAAAAAGCAGATCCGTCTTTACTGGCTTCAATGGCAAACGCAGTAAGCTTACTGGTATTGGCCGCTTCCCAGGTAAAATTGGTTTGGCGGTTATTGGTAACTGCGTTGAAATTTATGAGTGTAATAGGTAATGTGCCCGCGCCACCGTTAATTGGATAAATACAACTGTAAGTGGTAGCCCCTTGTGCAAACTGAACAGACATGTTGCCGGAGCTGGGCAGGTTTTGCCCTCTGAAGCAATAGTGTACCTGGCAGGGGGTGGTAACTTCTATATTACCGGGATCGAAACAAAAACCAGAAAGGGTGGGGCTTAATAAAACAATGGTGGGTAATGGACTGGGACAGGTACCAAAGTCTAAATCTATATCACCGGTTTTGGCAGACCCTGAACAGTTTGGACCACCACAGCGGCCGGGTTGTCCGTTACCATTGTTACGATTGAAATAGTTAGGACAGGTTTGTGCATTTGCAGAAAACATTCCAAGCAAAAAAAAGAGAGTTACAATCCGTTTCATAAGTTTGAATATTGTTCGATACATAAATTTATACCGTAAAATATTGCCTGCCAGATTACTGTTTTAAAATTATAAACTTCTAATTATAAACACTTAGGCGGAGGAGTATTCATACTACAAAACCGGCGAGATGCCGCTTTTATAAAAAGGGTTGCAGGTACCAGTAAGAATTTACTTTAAATCAATTTTATTAAATAATTCAACCGGAGAATTGCAAAAAACTATGCGATGCGAGAACGGCTCATAGAGAAAATCTTCTTTCTCCATAGTTTTAAGATGGTTTAATAAATGGTCGTAAAAGCCTGCTGTGTTGAGGATGTATATTTTTTTATCGTGTATTTTTAATTGGTTCCAGGTAAGCATTTCAAACAATTCATCCAGCGTGCCAAAGCCACCGGGCAATATAATGGCGGCATCGCTTAATTCGTACATCATTTTTTTTCGGCTGTGCATATCGGGCACAATAGCCAGTTCTGTCAGGTTTTCGTGCTGGGCCTCCCACTCAATAAGCACTTTTGGAATAACCCCCATTACATTGCCGCCGTTATTTAAAACCGCATCGGCAAGTGTACCCATAATGCCTTTCTTACCGCCGCCATATATTAAGCGCAGGTTTAGTACAGCCAGGTGTTTGCCCAGTTCTGCCGCATGTTGTAAAAAAAGGGGGTTATTGCCATTCTTAGAGCCGCAAAAAACGGCCACTGCCTGTACTTTCATGGTAAGTTAAATTGAACGTGTTCCTTAGTAGCTAATTATTTATCAAAGTAAACCAATAAGCAGTAAACCTATACATTATTTTTTTACCTTCATTTTTTACTCAATTACAAGCGCTTGCTTTACCAAAAACTATAATGCATGTCTCCTTTATTACTGTTCAGTTTTGTTATCGGTTATTTTGTTTTGTTGCTGATGGTTGCCTGGTACACGGGCCGCAATTCTAATAACGAGTCTTTCTTTATTGGCAACCGTAACAGCAACTGGATGCTGGTTGCCTTTGGTATGATTGGTACTTCTTTAAGTGGGGTAACTTTTGTAAGCGTACCCGGGGCAGTAAGTAAAGAGTCTTTTGCTTACCTGCAAATAACCTTGGGGTATTTAATTGGCTATTTTGCGATAGCATTTATTTTATTGCCACTTTATTACCGGCTTAATCTTACTTCTATATACAACTATCTAAGCAGCCGCTTAGGCATCAGGAGTTATAAAACAGGCGCCAGCTTTTTCATTCTTTCAAGAACATTAGGTGCCACTGCAAGATTGTACCTGGTGGTAAAAATTTTGCAGGATGCTATTTTAACCAGCTTCAATGTTCCTTTTTGGTTAACCACACTCATTATTCTGATAATGATTTTGCTGTACACCTATGAAGGCGGCGTAAAAACTATTGTGTATACTGATACGCTGCAAACCACCTGCATGCTGGCGGGCCTGGTAATATGTGTCATCTTCATTTTAAATAAGCTGGATATGGGTCTTGGGCAAAGCCTGCAGGCCATGGGCGATAAAGGCTATACCAAAATATTTTTTACCGGCCCTAACAGCAAGCTCTTTTTCTTAAAGCAAATATTGGCCGGGGCTTTTATAACTGTTACCATGACGGGTATGGATCAGGAGATGATGCAAAAAAATATTTCTGTTAAAACCCTCAAAGATTCAAAGAAGAATGTGGTAACACTGGGTTTTATTATGCTGGTAGTTATCAGCTTGTTCTTGGTGTTGGGCGGTTTGCTGCATTTGTATGCAGAAAATCTGGGCGGTCATATGGCTACAATAACTGAAAATGGCAAAGAGGTAACACGTTATATGATTGAAGCCAATGATGCCACGGCAGATAAACTCTTTCCGGTAGTGGCACTTAAATACATGCCCCCCATCATTAGTGTTATTTTTATTATAGCATTAATATCTGCATTGTTTCCCAGTGCGGATGGTGCTATTACGGCTCTTACCTCTTCTTTCTGTATCGATATTTTGGGCATGCAGCGCCGTACCGATTGGAGTGATACCGAAAAAAAGAAAACCCGCCAACGGGTACACCTTGTTTTTGCTGCCATCTTCCTGGTGTTTGTAATGGTATACAAACTCATTGATAGTTCCAGCATGATTGGTGTAATACTAAAAGTGGCAGCCTATACCTATGGTCCGTTATTGGGGTTGTTTACATTTGGCATTATTACCAAAAGAACTGTAAACGATGCCATCGTTCCCTTTATTTGTGTGGCGGCACCTGTTGTGTGCTTCTTTTTAGATATGTTTCAGAAGCAACTGTTTGGCGGCTTTGAAATAGGGCTGGAACTGCTGATTATAAACGGGCTGCTTACCTTTATTGGCTTGTTAAGCATCTCTAAAAAAGCAGCAGCGGTGTAAACTAAATACCGGTTCTGTACGTTTTTATAATGTGCCATTGATAATTGGCGAAGCCGGTTACAGTGGCACTCAGTGTCTCTGGCAATAAGCATAATAACCAGCAAGCAGTAATTGGATGCGTTTTATGTTATTGGTTTATTGAAAGAGTTTTTGTGAAACCCTAAAAGGATTGTTTATGAACGACACGATTAAGTTGAGCAAGCAGCGCCGTTGGAGCGAATCAAAGGCGCACAGCAGTTGGCAGATCTTTAAAATTATGGCCGAGTTTGTAGATGGATTTGAAGCCCTGGCAAAACTAGGCCCCTGCATTTCTATATTCGGTAGTGCCCGCACACAACCCGGTCACCCGCATTACGAACTGGCAGTAGAAATAGGCAAACGCCTCAGCGAAGAAGGCTTTGGCATTATCAGCGGTGGCGGCCCCGGCATTATGGAAGCTGCCAATAAAGGCGCACAGCTGGGCGGTGGCAAAAGCGTGGGTTTAAATATAGAGCTGCCTTTTGAGCAAGAAGCCAATCCCTATATTGACCGTGATGCCAGTTTGCATTTTGATTACTTCTTTGTACGCAAAACATTATTTGTAAAATACTCGCAAGGCTTTATAATGATGCCCGGTGGCTTTGGTACCATGGATGAGTTTTTTGAGGTAGCCACTTTAATACAAACCGGTAAAATGAGCCAGGTGCCATTAATATTGGTGGGTAAAGAATATTGGGGCGGCTTAATGAGCTGGTTAGAAAATACCATGCTCAAAGAAAAATACATTTCTCCGGAAGATTTAGAGCTCTTAAAAGTAGCCGATACCGCAGAAGAAGTGGTAGAACATGTATTGCATTTTTACAGCAAGCATGCATTGCAGCCCAACTTTTAAAACATATTGTTTCTATTTTTATAGCTGCTTTTATAGCAGCTATTTTTTTATGTAACCAGCCCCGGTATTACTATGCAGCAGCCGTTGCGTCGCACCCTTCAGCAGCGGTTCGCAACGCATCATTTAACAGTTGCAACAGCCCTGCAACTAAGCGGCATCCCTTATCTTTGCAAAAAATTTTTGCAGTGGAGTTTATACAACCGGCAGCACTGGCCTACGCAGATAAATACACCAGCGAGCAATACATGTTGCTGCAGGAAATAGCTGAGCAAACCACAGCTACACATCCGCAGGCACATATGTTAAGTGGCCATGTGCAGGGCAAGTTTTTAGAAATTATAAGCACACTGGTAAGGCCACGCCGCATTTTAGAAATAGGCACATTTACGGGCTATAGCACCTTATGTTTGGCCAAGGGCCTGCGGGAAGATGGCAGGCTGCATACCATTGAAATACGGGAAACAGAAGCCATTGCTGCACAAAATTTTTTCAAGCTATCTGTATGGCAGGAAAAAATTGCATTGCATGTTGGCAATGCGCTGGAAATAATACCAACGCTGGATGAAACCTGGGACCTTGTTTTTATAGATGCCGATAAAGTAAATTATACAGAATACTACAAATTGGTGTTGCCCCGTTTAAGAAGCGGTGGTATTATACTGGCAGATAATGTACTTTTTCATGGCCAGGTATTAAGTGAGCCGGTAAAAGGCAAAAACGCAAAGGCCATACACGCCTTTAATGAATATGTAAAGCAGGATGAAAGCGTGGAAAAAGTATTACTTACCGTTAGAGACGGTTTATTATTGATTCAGAAAAAATAAGTACACTCATTCAATGCAATTGAAAAGCATTTTAATAACAACATTGCTGGCCATCGGGGTATCGGTTCAGGCACAGTCGAGAGACGAGTTGATACAACAGTATATTGCCACGTATAAAAACCTGGCCATAGAAGAAATGAAACGCACCGGAGTACCGGCTGCTATTAAACTGGCGCAGGGCATACATGAAACTGAAGCCGGTAATAGTGAACTGGTAAAAAAATCAAACAACCACTTTGGTATAAAATGTAAAACCGGTTGGGATGGCCCCAAAGTATATCACGATGATGATGAAAGGGGCGAATGTTTCAGAAGTTATACTGCTGCGGCAGACTCTTACAAAGACCATAGCAATTTTTTAAAAAACAGTCAGCGCTATGCATTCCTTTTTGCTTTAGACCCCACTGATTATAAAGGCTGGGCCTATGGTTTAAAAAAAGCAGGCTATGCCACTAATATAAAATACAGTCAGATATTAATTAAGCTGATTGAAGAATACCACCTGGATAACTACAGCCTGGTGGCATTAGGCCGGCTGCCAGATACGGAACCGCTTGTAAGTACCAAGCCAGTAACTGTTATTTTAACACCTGCCAAGCCAGAAGAAACCATTGTTGAAGAAGTGGTTGATTACCCCGCTGGGCAGTTTACCATTAATAAAACCAGCGTGGTGTATGCAATGGCCGGTAATAGTTGGTTGCAACTGGCACAACAATATGATTTGCCATTAGCCCGCCTGCTTGATTTTAATGATGTGAACAATGATGGCATATTGCAGAAGGGTCAATTGGTTTTTTTGCAGCGTAAAAGAAAAACAGGCGATAAAGAATTTCATACCGTACTGCCGGGCGAAACGGTTTATACCATTGCGCAGGCAGAAGGAATTAGAATAGAAGCACTGCGTGAGTTTAATAAACTTACTACAGCGGCAGAACCAGCCGTTGGAGAAAAACTATACCTGCAGTCCATAGCACCACAAGCACCGGTTTTAGCCGTTAACAAAAAAAACACCACCGAAGTTGTGGTGAACACAGCAGCTAAAGAAACCATTAAACATATTGTAAAACCCAAAGAAACCCTGTACAGTATTTCAAAAAAATATGCAGTGCCGGTTACAGATATAGTAGAATGGAATAAATTGCAGGGCTACGAATTGAAGATGGGCCAGGAACTGGTAATATACGTACAACAGCAAACGGCTTTGTAATAATACCCATGCTGGTAGTTGTACACCAGATGCCACCACTTGCTCATTACCTATTTTGTGGTACAAGGGTGCCCCGATAGCCAAACACAAGCCTATTCGGGGTTTACAACGAGCAACGGCTGCCCGGTAGCGATACCCGGCTGGTAACAAAAAATAACTTATGGCAAACATTAAAGTACACGACAAAGAATTTGAACCCTATCTGACCGACGCTGAACTGCAAGGCCGCATTAAAGCAATGGCCGATGCTATGAATGCAGATTATGCCGGTAAAAAACCCTTGTTTATTGCCATACTGAATGGCTCTTTTATGTTTGCATCAGACCTGTTTAAATACGTAACCATTGATGCAGAAATTTGCTTTATTAAACTGGCATCTTACAAAGGCACCAAAAGTACCGGCCATGTTATAACAGCCATTGGCCTGGATACTGATATTATTGACCGCCATGTAATAATACTGGAAGACATTGTAGATACCGGTAAAACGCTGAGTGAGTTTTTGCCCCAGTTTCAGCACCAGCAACCCCTTTCTTTAAAAATTGCCGCCCTGCTGCACAAGCCCGATGCTATGGTTTACCCTATTAAAATTGACTACCTGGGCTTTTCTATACCCAATAAATTTGTGGTGGGTTATGGCCTGGATTATGACGGGTTAGGAAGAAATATTAGAGAAATATACCAACTGGTAGGTTAAAAGCGTTTTAAATAAGAGATTACCCTTTGATAAACAGGGTACATCTGTGTAACTTTAGAATGCATCTATCCCGGGTGAAACCTGTGTACACCATATTGCTATGCCTGTTATGTAGCCAAATCATGCAGGCACAATACTACCTGCGTGGCGAAATAAAGGATGAAACCAATAAACCGCTTGCCAACGCAAAAATCCTTTTACACTCTAATGGGTACGTTTACTATACTGGTAACAGTGGTGGCTTTGGTATTACCACTAAAGATCAGACGGATTCTATTACCGTAACCGTAGAAGGTTACCAGCAGCAACGCTTACTGTTGCAAAGCTCCCGCTACGAGTATGTGGTGCTTAAAATGCTGCAAGGTGCAGGCAATACCCGCAAGAACCGTTTAATGAGTGTTACCAAAGACCGTAACATGGCCGATAAAACCACCTGGACCGTGGGTGGTGAAACCTATAGCAACCTGCTGGAAAATGATTTTGTGCCTGCACGGCGTTTTCCGGAAACAGGCTTTGCTGTAAATACAGACAAAGCTTCTTACAGCAATATCCGCCGCTTTATTAATATGAACAGTGCTGTGCCGCCAGATGCGGTGCGCATTGAAGAGATGCTGAACTATTTCAATTTTGGATATAAAGAACCGGAGAAGGATAGCGTTTTCAGCTTCTCATCCTACGCCACACAATGCCCATGGAATGCCGATAACCAATTACTGTATTTAAAAGTATGCGCCCGTAAGGTTGATTTGGAAAAAGTGCCTCCCAGTAACCTGGTTTTTTTAATAGATGTTTCTGGCTCTATGGATATGCCAAACCGCTTGCCCTTATTAAAATCGGCATTCCGGTTAATGGTAAATAACCTGCGGGATAAAGACACCGTTTCTATTGTGGTTTATGGCGGTGCAGTGGGTGTTTGGATGCAACCCACATCTGGCAGCGATAAAGAAAAAATTTTAAAGAGTATAGAAGAACTGCAACCCGGCGGTGCCACACCCGGAGAGAGTGGTATTAAATCGGCCTACCGGTTGGCGCAAAGCCAGTTTATAAAAGGCGGTAACAACCGTGTTATACTGGCTACAGATGGAGATTTTAACGTAGGCCAAACCAATGAAGAAGAATTGGAGAAAATGATAACCGCACAGCGGCAGCTGGGTATATACTTAACCTGCCTGGGTGTTGGTATGGGTAATTATAAAGATTCTAAACTGGAAGCACTGGCAAAAAAAGGCAATGGCAATTTTGCTTATTTAGATGATGAAAAAGAAGCTGAGAAAGTACTGGTAAAAGAACTTACACAAACACTGTACTCGGTTGCCGATGATGTGTACATGAATATAAATTTTAATGCCGCCTTTGTAAAAGATTACCGCTTAATTGGGTTTGATAATAAATTAAATGCCGTGGCCGATTCTTTAAGTGAACTGGAGGGCGGTGAAGTAGGCAGCGGCCATACCTTACTGGCTTTGTTTGAAATGACACCCACGCTTACCAATGAGCATACCAATCATGATTTTGCAAACAGAGAAAAGCTGGCTACCATACGGTTTAATTTTAAAACCCCGCACGATTCTGCTAAAAAACAAACGGTGTACGCCGTGCCTTTTCAGTTAACGCCGTTTAACGAGTTGCCGGCCTGCCATCGTTTTGCCACAGCGGTGGTTATGTTTGGCTCTTTGCTGAAAGATTCGAAATACACAAAGGCTATCAGCTGGAACGATGCAATTATAATGGCCAACGAAAGTTTAAGTCCTGCAGATGTAACACAAAAAGAATTTTTGACGCTGGTGGAAAAAGCCAAAAAAATATATAACCGCGGCAAAAAGAAAAGAGAAGGGTAGTATACCAACTTCAACTCTCCGGTTAAACATCGTTGCTACGCTCAGTTCAACCACCGTAATTCTATTAAGCATTTTTTTATTGTTGCCCAAAGCGTTGCTGCTGAACGGAGCGCCGCAACCCGAACTTGTCGTAGTTTGTGATTTATATTCAAGAAAGGATCTCGGCATACGGCTGTGCCTGCGCCGTATTTTTTTTGTAGCTTTCAGCTACGTGTTTTAAAAATGCCGGATAGCTATACTATAAAAGATCAGTTTGGGACCTATTTTTTGACATTTCAAATTGTAGCATGGGTGGATTTATTCACCAGAAAGCGTTACAGGGATGTGTGGTGGATGCATTTAATTATTGTGTAAAGGAGAAGCAGTTACAAGTGCATGCCTGGTGTATTATGAGTAACCATGTGCATTGTATTATAACCAGTAGGAGTGGTGCTTTATCTGATACGGTAAGAGATTTAAAACGGCTACGGCTAAATCAATTCTATCTGGTTTAATAGAAGAACCCGAAAGCAGAAGAGAATGGATATTATTTCAGTTTCGGAAAGCCGCTAAAGAGCATATTAGAAACAAGGAATTTCAGGTTTGGACGCATGAAAATCATGCTGT
>JANRMC010000053.1:0-4721 GCA_033761915.1 Flavihumibacter sp. | reverse complement strand
CATTTTTCCTGATTGTCTATATCGTTAATATTATTAAGACCTACAAAATATCTGCCGTTAACACGGATGCCGCCAATGCTTACCTGTACACCACCCAGCATTGATAAATCGCCGCTGCGGAAAGCCTGTTTACCATTGTCTACAATATTTTTATTCTTATCTATTAAAATGCCAAACTGCGGGCCTGCCTGAAAGCTGATAACTTTTGAAGGTGCATACGTTAAAAGCAGGGGAATTGAAATGTAATTCAACTTTACATCTTTCAGGTTTTTGATGTCGTACACATTGGAGAAGCTGGTATCTGTTCTTGTGTTAAATTGGTTAAACAACACTTCGGGTTGTACCTGAAATTTATCAGAGAGTTTTAGCTGAATAAATGCACCTGCATGGTAACCTGTTTTAAATTCATCTTTAAAAGACTTGCCATCTACTTTAGTAAGATTGGCACCGCCCTTTATACCCATTTGAAAAAAAGGCACATTGTCGTTAACCAGTTTTTTTACCTGTGCGTTGGCTGCTGCTGTAATAAATAAAGTAAAAATTGCAGCGGAAAAGAGTTTAGCATTCATGATGTATGGTTTTTAGTTTAGTACCAATAATTCAATTGATATGCCAGTAATATTTTTTTGAAGTTAAATTGTTTTAACACGGTGTGAAACTTTTTTAAACAGGCTTAAAAACTAAAGCCTGCCACTAAAGAAAATACAGCACTTATTTTTTTATCGCTGGTGGGCAGGTAATAATCTATAAACCATACCGGTTGAATATTGAACTTGCCGATGCTGTAATATAAACCTGCAGATAGTGCAACTGACTGAAACTGGAAACCGGTTCCATCATCGCTTTCATAAGAACGGCGCAGCTTAGAAAGTTCTATTTGCCTTGCCATATAGGTTTGGTTGAAGTTTGATTTTATTTTAGAAGCACCACTTACCAGGTAACCGGTTAAATTGAGTGTAAGATTATCTTTACGGGTAAACAGGTGGCTCCACTCATAGTCTTTTCTTACAGAGGCAGACAACATAAAATCTTTAATCTTATTATCAGAGCTGATGGTGCTGCGCACATATACCCATTCAAAACGCTGCAAAATATTATTAAACCTTCTTATAGAATCGCTATAAGTAACCTTGTCTTTAAAGCCCCCATCTGCATAACCCATGGCCACACCAAAACGCCAGTTGTTTTTGGTTCTTACATGAAAGTATCCGTACCAGTCGTTTTCATAAGGGCTGCTGCTGGCAATGGCAGAATCTTTACCCAGGTAGCGGGTGTAAGAAATTCCGGCGGCTATTTTATCTCCATCATAATCGTAAGAAGGGGTTATGGCATGCTGAAAGGCTTCCATTTTGCCCTGATAGTTGGCAAAAAAACTCATTACACTTAAACCCAAACCGCTTTTATGGTAATACCCCAGTGAGGGCATAATAGAAAGTGAGTTGTTGGTTGATTGTGTGTTTAAAGAATTATTATTAATGCTGAAAGTGCGGTTACCCAACCCCACATCAATGGCAAAAAAACTTTTAGGGGCAGTTAAAGAATCTACAAACTTGTCAAAGTCTTTCATCAGAGAATCCAGCACAGCAGTAGTATCGCCTTTAATAAAAAGAGAATCCAGCTTGCTTTGTTGGGCAGCTGAGTGTTGTGGTGTTAGTAAAGTGGCTACTATGGCAGCAAGCACATAAAAATATCGCATCTGTATCAGTTGTAAATTACCGGAATAGGGTACGTTGTAAACGAACCTGAGACTGGTAAAATTGCTGCAGGTTTAAAGAATAGCTATTAAACCAGCTCTATTACTGTAATTTCTGGCAATATGCCCACCCGGCCGGGGTAACCAATAAAACCAAAACCACGGTTTACATATAGTTTTTGCTTTCCATCTTCATACAGTCCGGCCCATTGCTTATACATGTATTGTACGGGGCTCCATTTTAAACCGGGTATTTCAACGCCAAACTGCATACCATGCGTATGGCCGCTTAAGGTAAGGTCTACATCAGGATATTTAGTTTTTACTTCAGCATCCCAATGGCTGGGGTCGTGGCTCATTAAAATTTTAAAAGGATATTTTTCAGTGCCGGGGTAAGCGGTATCCATTTTACCGTATTTAGGAAAACGTCCTTTGCTGCTCCAGTTTTCTATACCCAGTAAAGCAATCTGGGCGCCGTCTTTATCCAGCACTACATGTTCATTCATCAGCAGGCGCCAGCCAATGCTGCCATGCACCTTTTTTAATGTTTCTAAATTGGCGGCTTTTGCCTCGTCAGAATCCCAGCGTACATAATCACCATAATCGTGGTTACCCAGGGTTGAGTAAACCCCCATAGGTGCCTTTAGTTGGGCAAAAACTTCTTTGTAATCATCCATCTCAGAAGCCCGGTCGTTTACCAGGTCTCCGGTAAACAAAATAAGGTCGGGCTTTTCACTTAATATTTTATCAATACCCTTTTGCACGGCTGCTTTATCGTTAAAGCTGCCGCTGTGTATATCGCTGATGTGTACAATTTTTAACCCTTTAAATGCTTTAGGCAGGTTATTATAAGCCAGCTTAACTCGTTTAACAGCATAATTGTATTTATTAGAAAAGCCATACAGCAAGGTGCCAAACAAAGAACCACCCAGCCCAAGGCCCAGCCAGCTTAAAAAAACAGAACGGGTAATACCACTTTCCTGCTGCGATACTTCTACCGATGGGTTGCTGAACAGCTTTCCAATAGTCCACATAATACCACGGCGCACATCGTCTACTAAAAAGAACAAAGAAGCTATCAGCTTGGCAAAAAACAAACCCACCACCGTAGCAAAAAGATAGGTACGCAGGGTTTTAGGCCAGCTGTCAAAATTTATATATGGCATCAGTATCAGAATTGCCAGTGCCAAAACAGATAGGGTCCAGTAAATACTATACAATATCAGTTTGGTTTTTGGTAAAGCAGTTTGTGTAACCACTTTCAATGCCTGAAAAACATAAAAATCCAACACAATCATTAGGGCAACAATTACCCATAAAAATCCGGAGTTGCGCATGCGGTGTATTTTATAAAATTAAATGTAACAACTGGCCAGCCAATGCAATTACTAAAATTGTATAAACTCGTCAATTTGGTTATTGATGGCGGCCATGGTGGGTGCATCGGTTATTTCACCGGCGCCGTTCAGTAATTTATCCACTACAGAAATAGGCAGCTTATTGGGGTGCACCACCACCTTTACATAGTTTAATATGCCCGTTAAATGCTCCATACCCCGCAGGTTTCCGGCGCGGCCGGTAGATACACCGGTAAGCAGGGCTTTTTTGCCCCACCATACCGTTTTAATATCGCTCTGGTCTATCAGCATTTTTAAAATACCGGGTATGCTTCCGTTGTACTCCGGCACCACAAACACAAACTTGGTGGTTTGCTTTAATGTATTTTCCAGCGTTTCAAAATCGGGGTTGCGTTCCAGGCTCTTTAAACGTTCTAAAGAAATCAGTTGTGCATCCACTCCTTTCTCTTTAAAAATAGCAGCATATTGCTGCGCCACTTTAAGGGTATTGCTTCCTTTCCGGTTGGTTCCTGCAATTATAGTAATCATATATATATTTTTACCAGCAGTAGTACTTTGGGCAGCTTTGCTTGCGTCGCACCCGTTAACAGCAGTACCCCGTTAAACAGGCTGCCGCTGCCAAAACCCCGCCACCACATCAGCAACTGCTGGTTTCTTTCCGTCTTTAAACAAAAATTTGAGTGCTTGGTTGCTTTTTATCAAACTGTTTAATTAAAAGCATTATCAAACCTTAATTTTTGTGCCGAAACGTTATTTTTGCCATCCTGTCATTGTTAATGTTCTTAGTATGCCTTTACCAACCAGCGCATAGCAATACAGGTGTTAGTTTAAAACAAGTTTTATATGACGCTTACGTATTATGGTCACTCTTGCTTTTCGGTAAACATTGGCGGCAATACGCTATTGTTTGACCCCTTTGTTACGTATAATGAGTTAGCCAATACCCTTGTGGATGTAGATGCTTTAAAGGCAGATTACATACTGATTAGCCACGGCCATATTGATCATATTGCCGATTGTGTGCGCATTGCCAGCCGCACCGGCGCTAAGGTTGTTGCCAGCTGGGAAATTCATGAATGGCTGAATAAACAAGACGTTGCCAATACCCACCCTATGAACACCGGCGGCAAATGGAATTTTGGCCCTTTTACCGTTAAATGTGTGGCTGCCCAGCACAGCAGTGGCCTGCCAGATGGCAGCTATGGTGGCAACCCCATGGGGTTTATAATAACCAGCAATGAAGGCAATTTTTATTATAGTGGCGATACCGCCCTTACCATGGATATGCAACTGGTGCCTAAATGGGCAAAACTAAATTTTGCAGTGTTGCCTATTGGAGACAACTTTACCATGGACGTGGCAGATGCTATTACCTGTGCGCAGTTCATTAACTGCCAAAATGTGGTGGGCGTACATTACGATACTTTTGGCTACATTAAAATAGACCATGAGTATGCCAAAAAGGCTTTTGCAGCAGCAGGTATGCAATTGTCCCTGCCGGCAATAACCGGCAGTGTTACTTTTTAAAACAATGCATGTATGCGCTGAAGGCGGTTATGCTGCACAAGTGTGCGACGCAACAATAGCTTAATAGCAGCAGGGCTGCCGGCAACCAAAATAAAAACAGACCAATTAAACAGGCTTTAGATTTTATGGCGAAAATTATAGGC
>JANRMC010000052.1:0-8055 GCA_033761915.1 Flavihumibacter sp. | reverse complement strand
CTTTTAATTCTTTGTAAGTCATAGTTTCTATATTTTGAGATTAAAAAATACAAGCTCCGCAGCACAAAAAACAAATGCAACGAGCGATATACCATTATTCAACTTTTGTACTAACCATGTTCCCACTACCTATAACATTGCATTGTTCTCACTGTGGCTTTCTGTTCATTTCTCAACTGCATACTTCCAAATATCACAGCGACAAACAATGCTTCGACGTTATGCCTCATGCCTATCAGACACTTAGCACGAATAGCTTATTTTCCAGTAATCACCGTTTGACAATGGGAAAAGTAAATAGCCTGAATAATCATCTTCACAAGTCTCTGTTGTTTGCCAAACCATATTATGAAATTCTCCTTCATCATCTTGCTTCATGTAATGAAACTTCTTACTCTCATGCTCTGTATAAAAATCATATCCCAGATAAAACCCACTTTTATAATCAGACTTTTCAAGTTTCACATACCCCTCATGCTGCCAGTAAGAATTATCATCTAAAATATCCGTAATCATTTCAAGTGGGTAATTGATATTTTTGGCAACAAAATCTAAAGCCACTTTATTCTTTGCGGCTATTTCGGCATTATGCCTATTCATTTCTTCTGCCAATGCTTTCATATCGGCATCTAACATTTCGGGAGTGTAATCTGGATTCATGTATTTACTTTTTTATTTTGACAAATCTTTCAGCCATAATTATTTTGCTTTTTGTTTGTCACGGTCAAAACTCAACTGCCGGTTCATCCATTTGTCGCATAACGCCGTCCAGTCTTCCACCGCCAAGCCGTTTATTTTCCACCCGGCCGCTTTGTAGTGGTTAAAAAACTGGCTGGCAACATAGCTAATATAAGCCCCATCCCAACGGTCTTTCATACGGCCACCCACATGGCCCAAAACATCCGAATACAACGGACCCTCCAAACCCCTCTTTTTTTCTAAAAAAACAACGGGGGTGCCAATATTTTCTTCTCCCTCTCTTTTATTTATAATCTCTTCTCTTCTATTATACTCTCCCTCTCCTTTAATGCACTCATTCCCGGTAAAATCTTCATTCATCCCGGTATTTATTGCATTTTTACCAGCAATACACCCGGCCAAAATCAATTCTTCACGGCTCAACCGTTTTCCAGCCCCATCCAGTACCTCAATACCACTCAACTTTTCGGGTAATTTAATTACCAGGTGCCGCTGGTTAAACTGTATAGTACCCCCTTTTTTGCGCCGCTCGGCAGTAGCCAGTAAGTATTGTTCCTGCATATCCACACAGGTTAATATCTTATCAGCACGCCAAACATCCGCATCAAAAAGGCGGCGTTGCAGGCAGCTGTTAATAACCGCCATTACCGTATCCGGGGCCTTATCAATAAAATCAGCACAAACTATTTCAAAAGCCTCCTCATCGTTCAGGTCAAAGTAATAACCATGCTCTTTATAAGCATACGCCAACAGGCATTGCCAAACGTAATACCCAACCGCATCATGCTCTTTAAATAGCAGCCGAAGCTTCTTATTGCGTATATGGTTGCAATCAACGCCGTAGTATTTAATGCCTTTATTGGGGGTTCTGGCCATGGTTTAAGTAGTAATATTTTTTTCAGACACCAAATCTGTAATTTGTGTAAAACCTCTTAGAGTCCAACTATATCCACACTTTTTGCAAACAGAAAAAATAGAATACGGATCTCCAACAAGCATGGTCCCGTCTTTTACATCAATCTTACCACCAATACACTCCCACTGAACACCATGGCCCCTCCATATCTCTGTTAACAAAAGGTGATCTGATTTGCACTTCCTACACTTAACATTTATTGTAACCATATTCTGTTGCATAATCATTTATTAAACTTTTTTACCAACCACCTTACTTTATCTAAAAACCTAACCTTACGCAGCTGCTGTATAATATCACTATACTTCTTAACATCGCTTTCTGGTATTATCGCACACAGCAAATCATCGTGCATATTATTAACACATTCCATAAAATACTCTTGGGTTATCCCATCAGCATCGCAAGATTCATGCATATTTAATTTATCCACAAGCTCATCGCAATGCGTATGGGCATGCCAATGGTAAAGGGCGCCATCTTGTTTATGTGTGCTTATAAAATAATACTCCCCCCCTGCTTATAGGTGCACCGCACCAATCGCAATTATGCTGTTTGCGGGCAATTACTTTCCTGGCCATTGCTATTGTTTCCATTTCACCGCTTTATTTTATTTCTTACAGCCTGTTCTGCATATCGCTCCATGGCATACAACAGCTGCGTGTTAAATTCATCATTAAAGTTCATCAGGCTTATACCATGCTCCCATAAAACCTGCTTAGCAGATTTCATAGGGTACACCCTTTCATAGGCTTCAACAATATCCCTGTCGTGCTTTAATTGCACATCGCTATAATTCCTTACAAAACCATGCTCAATCAGCCGGCAACTGCTTTTCATATAATCGCTGTGCGTTATATAACCATTCTTCACATCATCAACTAATTTTATTACACCCACACTCATACCAACTTATTTTTAAGCTTAGTAATTTGCCCGCGCAAACTCCTCCGCTCCTTTTTAAGGGCCTCTGCCCGGCACCGCCATATATTGCGCTGCTCTGTTAAATAATCAATCTGTTTTTGCAAATTCACAGTATTCTCAGCCATTGCCTCTGCCGCCGTGGCTATGCGCTGCAGGCAAGCCACCTGCATCATATCTTTACCCGGCCAATTACCATCACCATTTACTTTTACCGAGTAATAAACTTTAGAAGCCGCAATAATGTCTACATCCTTTGTTGCATTCATAAACTTGTTTTTAAAACCAGCCCCGTAAGGGGCTGGCCCATTAACCATAAACCTTTGTACGGATTAACTACACATCCTCAACCAACTTTAATTTTTATTCTGCAGTTGCAGTGTGCGACGCAACACCGCTGCCACTATTTACCACAGCCGCGGCCCCCAGCATATCAAATAAACTGGGTACCGTTGCCTTGCGTTCTGCAAGGCGCTGGTATAACAAACTATCTGTATAATACTGCTCATTCAACTCAACCGTTACACAGCGGCGCCCTTCTTCTATTGCCACCACACCCACCGTACCCAAACCACCAAACACATCCGCTACAAGCTCTCCCGGCATTGTAAACCTGTTTATTAAACGCCGTGGCACATCCAGCTGAAAGGGGCACACATGCTTTTCTTTCTTCTTATTGGCTTGCTGAGTATTTAAAGTGTTCATTCTGTTTACATCCGTCCAAACATCCGGGTGGTTGCTGTTGGGGGGCGCAATCATAAATGTACCCGGCAGCCGGTCTATTACCTCAAGGCTTTGGCAAAGTTGCAGGTGTTTTTCAAACAGGTAGGGCTGCTGGCCGCCACCATCATAACTTCTCCAATGTTGTAATATTTGCCCCAGCCCAAGGTTGCGTAACTGTTGCACCGGCAGCAGCACATCCCCGCTGCTCTTCCAGTAACTATGCGCCACCAGCTGCCAATAAGCGCAGCTAAACCAATCCAGGGGCATTAAATTATCATGCTCACCACAACTATTGCAGGGTAATTCTGTAGTTATCCCCTGGCAATTATGGCAATAATAACTATCGGCATATTTACCTTTTAAAACCGGGTTATCAGCATAGCCGTTACTGGTATCTGTAGGCGCTTTTCTAAAAAGCAGCACATATTCTGGCAAACCAACCCCCATACGGCTACCATCTTTGCACTGCTCACTCCACCCCAGGCGGTAGGTTTGGTTATTTTCTTGCACCACATCTGTGGTTATGGTAATGCGCCCCAAAAACCAAAAGCCATGCTTTTCAAAATGATCAGCCACCCTATCGCTAAACCGGTTAACCGTAGGGAAGCCCGCCCCATTCTGGTAGCTGTAGTGTATGCGGTCTTTTACATGTATAGCGGCCACACGGCCCGGCATCAGGGTACGCAATAAGTGCGGGGTTAAAAAATTCATATGCTCAAAAAAACCGGCATCGCCGTCATTGTGCCCCATATCCCGGTAGTTTTCACTATACTCGTACTGATCTCCAAAAGGCACACTGGTGCAATGCATGGCAATACTATTATCCGGGTAAAGGGTTGTATTGCTTAGCTCCAAAACATTATCGTTCAGCACCGCGGTAAATTTATTACCGGCGCTCTGTTGGCGGGTTACCTGCATACTTCTTTTTAGTGTTATTGATAAGTTAGGGTTACTTAATCCGTATTGCTTTACAATGGACCGCATTACCTGCAGCAACTCTTCGTGCCGCCTCCATTTAGCCATTAATCTTTTATAACGCAGCTGCTCATACGTGGTAATAATAATGTGTATTTTAACAGGGCGCAGCTGCTGAAAGCGCTGTATGCGGTAAACGCTTTGTATAAAATCATTAAACCGATCATCTATGCCCAGATAAATAGCCTGGTGGCAATAGTGCTGAAAATTGCTGCCGCTGCCCGCTATCTCTGGCTTGGTGGCTAAAAATTTATAGCGGCCCTCTGCAAAGCCAGTAATACAATCTTCCCGCACATCCATAGGCTGGCTTCCATATACTGTTTTTATATTACCAAACACATCGCTGGCTTCAATAGCCTTTCTCTCGTCTTCTAAATGGTGCCACAAAAGCCAGTGGCCATTGCCGGTGTTGTCTTCGTTAATTATCTGCCACATTTTATTCACCCGCGCATCAATACTTAGTTTTTTTTCCCGGTGCCCATCCTGCAGGTTTTGCGCCGGGTTACCCAACGCTTTAAACTGTTTGGTTTTACGGTCAATTATTGCGGGGCGGTTATGCACCTCCACTTCGTGCACCACAATTTCAATACCCGGCAATTTATACCCCTCATCGCTGTATCCTAAATCACTGGGGGTGGTTATAAACAAAGCCCAGCTGCTAACCCACAGCCAAAATTCAGCCTCTTTATGCGGGTATAAAGTAAGGTGGCCAGCCTTGGTACTGTTTCGCTGAAACCACCTTGTTAAAGCCTGACCCCTATCCATAACACCTAAAAAATGGGCATAATTCAAAATCTCTGTGTACTCATTGGGGGTGGGCGTGGCAGTGCAAACAAACCGGTAGGGCACCTGGCTAAAATTGTCAATAATATAGTTGGTGGTAACCGTGTCAAGGCTGCGTAACACACTGGCTTCATCAAAACTAACACCACCAAAATGTGCAGCATCTAACTTACCCTCACGTATGCGTTCATAATTACACATAAAAATACAAGGCCCATGGCTTTGCTCATAATTATGCACCGCATCCATATCCAGCACATATAATAAGGGGTAACGCATACTATTATTAGCAAGCAACAGCTGGTAATCTTTATTAAAAAAAGGCTTAACACCCAGTGGCAGGCCAATTAAAAAACTTTTACCAGTATGCTGTATAATAACATCTGCCAGCAACAGCTGCTGTATGGTTTTACCCAAACCAAACTGCTCAAACAAGGCACGGCGGCCACCCTTTAAAGCCCACCGTATAGCATCTGCCTGGTGTGGTTTTAATAAAGCGGGTAACACATACCCATCAGGGTTAATGCCGTAATCCTTGCTTACAGGTATTTTACTGTCTAAAAATATTTGGTAGGCATCCATACTCATATATTCAGCATTTGTTGCGTCGCACACTTGTGCTGCAGTAGTAAATTCAAAAAAAAGAACGAGAGGGCCATTCGATGTGCCAAACCTTCGCCCGTCGGCTATTCGTTTTTCAATAAACTACTCTCGTTTCAGATTTTCCGGCCAGCAGCTGTTGATACATAAACCGTTCAAGCGTATCATTCTTTACCGGTTTAACAGCCACCAAACCTTCAGTTTTCTCTTGCCTTTAATTGTGCTTCAGGTTGTTATTTTTACTATCGTAATTCTTTAACCGTTCTTTGCAGCAATTGCAATAATTCCAGCGGGTTCATTAACTGTTTCAGCTCTTCAAACTCTTCCAGTATCATAACATCCTGCAGGTTATTGCTGTGCAATACTTTATTATTCCGGCTCTCCAATTCAGCCACCATCTCGCCTTCGCTGTAATCCTCCAACTCTTGTTGGGCAGGCAAGTCTTTTTAAGCCGTCCAGCCATTATCTTCTGCCCATTCTTCAGCGGCTTCTTCAAAAGCAGCCTTTTCATTTTTTACAATATGGGCCATCATTAAATCAATGTCTCCTTCATTGCTAACAGCACTTACCATCTCTTCAATAGAAGCGTTTAGCCCTGGTCTTATTTCATATGTGCTTTCTGTTGCCATAGTAGTTACTTTATAATTGTATAGGCATTATAAGCGCCGTAATATTGTTGTTTTCCCGGGGGCGCAAAAACACCCCCTTATCTGGGCCCTTTATAGCAAACTCCACAGTATCGCCCGGCAGCCTGCTTAACACATGCTTTAATTGCGTGGCATTAAATGCCACCGTTACCGGCTCCAACTGGCTTTCGCATACAATGGCAGATTCTGCACTTTCATTCAAATCTGCATTGCAATAAGTAACCAGCATCTCATTATCAGCTATGCTCATGCGCATCAGATAAAAAGGTGCCGTAAACACAAATATTTTTTCCAAAGCAGCTAAAAGGGCGTCTTTATCCACAAACACATTCCACACCTCTAATAGGCTTAATAATTGCCGTAAATCAGGCGGTGGCACATCTGCCTGGGTTAATATTACCGTGGTATTTAAGGTTTCTGCCACCAGCTTACGGTTATTAATATGCAGCACCGCATCCACATCCGGCAGGTTAGCCACCATATCTGCCGGCAATAACAAGGGCCGGCCATGTTCTTTAACAGCATCGGTATTGCAGGCAAAACTTTCAAAGTAAGCAATACCGCTATTAGTGCCAGCCACTATAAGCCTTTCTGCCTGCAGGTATACGGCACAGTTCTGCAAATCATGCCGCTCTTTCGGACCTGCACAAAAACTACTGGCAATACGCAGTGCTGCAAATAACCCAGCAGGCACAGCCAGCTGCTCTTCCGTAGCGTCATAGTTGGTGGCCGGGTAAGTAGCGGCATCAGCCGGTTTACCCAACTGCCATTTATCTATGCCACTGGTAATGGTTACCGCTTCTTCTGCAACAGTTACCTGTATAGCTTCTTTTACCACATCTGCAATCTTCTGCAGCTTTCTATAATCAAGCAACACGGTGCCCGCCTGGTTACTTTGCAAATCAATACCAGTAATAATGGTGGTTTCAATACTGCTGGCCGTGGCAACGGCTGCATTATCGGCGCTCACATCAATTTTCACAAAATCAAGTATCGGTAATAATGTGTGTGCTTTTATAACAGTGGCCAGGCGCTTCAGCGTAGCCTTTAGTTCGGCCGGTTCAATAGTTAATTGCATCATAGTATTGCTGTTTGGTTGGGGGTTATAACAAATGGGTGTTTACACAATCTTTTAAAGTGGTCTAAAAACAAATCGGCACTTACCTGCCATTGCAGCTCCCACCCAGTATGTTTGGTTACTTTATTATGCCACTCATACTCCAAAGCCCGTTCATCTATTTCTGCAATGCGTTGCTTATCCTGCGCACTTAACACCACTCCAAAGCGCAAGTGTATTGCATCCTGCAAGCGGTGGGCAAGTTTGCGGTATTCTGGCAACAGTTCTTTAAGTGGGGTAGGTATATCTTTTAGCAGATACTCGTGCGCATCGTGCAGCAGCACCTTAAAGGGTAAAAAAGCATCATCCGGGTAGCGGCTTTCCGCCTCAATAGCACACCATACGCTGTGGTCTGCTACTGTATAATTCTTTTTAGTAGCCCCGTGCCAGCGGCACTCACGGGCCAAACCAACGGCTATATCAATCGGAAAAATATCTGTTACCTGCGGATCTGTAATATCCACCAGCACACCACTGTGGGTGCTTATTTTGCCGGGGCCTTTATGCCATGGTTTGTTCATGGGTTTATTATTTATAAGGTTTTGGTTAATAAATTCAACTACCAAACCGGTGGTTGTTTTAAATCCTAATTGCGTACGCATTATTTGCAGCCGCTTGTTTATATTATAATGGGTAATACCCATTATGCGGCTTACAGCCAGGGCGTTGTTATC
>JANRMC010000051.1:0-3577 GCA_033761915.1 Flavihumibacter sp. | reverse complement strand
GTTTTTTTATAGGTAACCAACCGCAGTATAAAGCCCGGCATTGTTGCGTCGCACACTTGTACCGTAGCCGGTTAATGGTCCATGGTTTAATAGTCAATGGTATTTGCTATTGACCATAGACATACTTAAGCACAAGTGTGCGACGCAACGGCTGATGCCATGAAAAACTAAAGCTGGCTACCATACAATTTTTTTCTTCCATTTTTCGCTGCGCAGGTAAGTAAACGAAATAATAAAGATGACGGCCCAGTACACAATTTCGTTACCCCAGGCGGCTGTTAAAGACCATTGCAGGTGGTAAATAATAATCCAGTTATAAATAAGATACAACAGGATGGCAGCAATTTCTACCAGCACATTAATACGTGTTTGACCGGTGCCGGTTAACCCGTTTAACCAAACCGAAGCCACACTCATGCAAAGCATACCGGCTGTTACCATGCGCATTACCGGTATGGCATCGATAATAAAATCTTCTCCCTGTGCAAATATGCTTAAGAACAAATGCGGAAACACATTGAGCAAAACGGCCACAACGCTGGCAAACAAAAAACTTAACAGCATTACCCGTTTAATGGCATACAACACCTTGTCTTGTTTTTGCTGACCAATTAAATTACTTACCATGGTATTGGTGGTACTGGCAAAAGCCCATATAAAAATACCCACCACCCCAAATACATTACGCATGGTATTGCTGATGGCTTTGGCTCTTTCTCCATAACCTTCTATCATTACAAAAAACACCAGCCAGGTGGTTAAGCTGATAACATATTGCAATACCAGTGGTGAAGCCAGATGAATGATAGCTTTATGGGCCTTTTTGTTAAACGCCGTTTGGCTGAACAAATGAAATTTTCTTTTTAATCCTAAACTGAAAATGACGCCGGTTACTGCCAGTAAGCCAACCACCTCTGCAATAACAGAAGCTACCGCAGCGCCATTAAAACCCAACTGCGGAAATCCGGCGTGACCAAAAATAAAAAGGTAATCAAACAAAATATTGGCACCGGCTTCTACAATGGTGCCCAGCATTAAATAACGGCTGTTTAGGGTGCCCACCAAAAAGGCATTACCCATTTGAAAGAGGTATAAAAACGGCAAACCCAATACCCGTATTTTTAAAAACTGCATTTCTGCAGCAAAACTATCTGCCGCTGCAAAAGGCTTTAATAGATACGGTGTAACCAGCCATGTAAATGCAATGCCAGCCAATGCAAACAGCAGGGCAATACGAATGCCATGCATTAATGTTACGTCTATTGCTTTAATATCTCCCTTACCGGCATTGCGGCTGATGAGCGATTGAATGGCGTTGTTTAAGCCATTGCCTACTACAGCAACAATGAGGTAGTAAACACCGGTTATGCCTGCATTGCCCAGTTCTTTCTGACCCAGGCTGCCCAGGAATATATTATTGGTGATAAAATTTAATTGTGGCACAATCAGAGACAAAGTAATGGGCAGGGCAATACCCAGTATTTGCCGGTTGGTAATACTTACCTGTAATTGTGGGGTTGCGGGTGTTGTTGCCATAAAAATTGGCAGCAAACCTACAAATTAAAACAGCGTGTACCTTACAAAAACCAGCAATGCACAAAAAACACTATTTTGCACCGCCTTTATGCATCAACCACTTTTTACGATAGATACCGGGGTTGCCACAGATAGCAGCCGTTACCACCTGGTAATGGAAACAGGCCCGCATTATTTTGCTTACTTATTGCTGGATGCAGATAAGAAGCCAGCTAAACTCTGCTGCTATGAGTTGCCTGTAACACATGCCCGCGAACTGGCAGCTACTATAGAAGAAATTATTAATGAAACACCTTTGCTGCGGGATGAACTGGGCGAAACGGTAGTATTGTATAATTTTCCGGAAAGCGAATTTGTACCGAAAGACTTTTTTAATTTAAATACCATACAGCAACAAAGCCAGTTATTGCATGGAGATTTTAATACCGGCACAATTTTAAGTGAAAAAGTGCATGGCTATGAAAGCTACTGTGTGTTTACAGTGCCGGGAGAAATACACCGCTTGTTTCAGCGCAGGTTTACCAACGGCAAGTATTGGCATTTTTATAGTGTTTGGTTAGAATGCTTAAAAAAACACCAGCCTGCAACAGAACCAACCATCAGCATTTTGTTTTACCCTTCACGCATTATTATAGGTGCTGTTACCAGTAAAGGTATTGAGTTGGTACAGAGTTATAACTATCAGGCTGCAGAAGATGTGGCTTATTATACTTTGAATGTGCTGGAACAATTGGATTTACCGGCTGGCACCACAGCAGTTACGTTAGCAGGTACTATTGATGAAAGCTCTGCCGTATTTACCGAACTGCAAAAATACCTGGGGCAATTGCGCTTTGTAAAGACGGCGGGTACTGAGCTGGCTGATGCTTTTAAAGAATATCCTCATCATTTCTTTTCACCGTTATTGAATATGTCTTTATGCGTATTATAAGTGGATCACTGGGCGGACGCCGCATTAACCCGCCACCGCATATGCCGCACACAAGGCCTACCACCGATATTGCCAAGGAAGGGCTTTTCAATATTATTCAAAACAATATAGAACTGGAGGGTATTGCTACACTTGATTTGTTTGGAGGCACCGGCGCCATCAGTTATGAATTGGCCAGCCGGGGTGCCGCTAACTTAACCATTGTAGAAAAAGACCCAAAAATGTATGAGTTTATAACAAAGAATATTGAGCAGCTGAAAATAGAAAACTGCAAAGTAATTAAGATGGATGTATTCAGTTTTATCCATCAATGCAATAGCCAGTATGATTTTATTTTTGCCGGCCCGCCGTATGCTCTCACCACCATTGATCAGCTACCAGCATTGGTGGCAGAGAAAAAGCTGTTAAAACCTGCAGGATGGTTTGTGTTAGAGCATACACCGCGTAACGACTATAAAAAATTTCCTCAGTATGTTACCGAAAGAAATTACGGCACCACCATATTTTCCATTTTTATTAACCGCGTTGATAATACAGCCAACGATTAGTGTAATTAAAACAACTACAACGTTTGCGGCCCCACAAGGAAGTAATTATAAAAAAACATATTTGTTTTATATAAGCCATAAACAGCAAATTTGCTTTAACTAATTCATTCACTACAACTATTACTTTTTATAATGCAAGCACCGGTTTTTATTACAGGTATTGGTACCGGCATTGGTAAAACATTGGTGGCCGCAATTGCAGCAGAGGCATTGGCAGCCGATTACTGGAAACCGATACAGGCCGGTTTTGATGAGGGTACCGACAGCGAATGGGTACAGGCACATATCAGCAACAAACAAAGCAGTATACACCCCGAAGTTTATAAGCTGAAAAAGCCGGCCTCTCCTCATATAGCTGCCCGCGAAGAGGGAATTACCATTAGTGCCGAAAAAATTATGCAGCAGGTTCCTGCTAAAAACAGTAACTTAATAATTGAAGGAGCCGGTGGATTAATGGTTCCGTTGGGTAATGATTTTTTTGTAGCCAATCTCATTCAGCAATTACAGGCAAAGGTTTTATTAGTTAGCAGAAATTATCTGGGCAGTATTAATCACTCTTTAC
>JANRMC010000050.1:0-25187 GCA_033761915.1 Flavihumibacter sp. | reverse complement strand
TGATAAAAATTGCCTGGCCCGGCACCTTACAATTTTTAATTGGCAGCGGCAGTTGGATTGTACTGGCCAGCCTGGTGGTGCAAACAGGGCATAGCGATGCTTCTGCAGGTTACCAGATAGCAATAAGAATAGTGCTGTTTTTTTTATTACCGGCCTGGGGTATGAGTAATGCTGCGGCTACATTAGTGGGCCAAAACCTGGGTGCAAAACAACCAGAACGAGCTGCGGCCTCTGTAATGCAAACAGCTAAATACAATGCTATTTTTATGGGTTTGGTATCGCTCATATTTTTGGTGTTTACAAACCCAATTATTTCTTTTTTTACCAGCGAGCCGATGGTAAAACATTATGCGGTTTTAGCAATAAGGGTAGTGAGCCTGGGTTATATTTTTTATGGTGTGGGTATGGTAATGACCAATGCTTTTAATGGCGCCGGAGATACCAGAACTCCTACTGTAATTAATATTTTTGGGTTTTGGTGTGTGCAAATTCCGCTGGCATATGTGTTGGCAAAAGTTTTTGGTTTGGGGCCGCTGGGGGTGTTTATTGCTATACCGGTATCTGAAACTGTAATAACTATTACCGCCTATATTCTTTTTAAAAAAGGTAAATGGAAAACTGTGGTAGTGTAAGATTATAAAAGCCATTGGCAACCACCAATGGCTTTTAACTATCTTTAAATTTATTAAAAAAAGCAGCCGGTTATGCCGGGTTAAAACCAACAAACAATAATTTAATTGTGAAATGAGTACAATAAATAATAATACAATAAGGCAGGTTATTTTAATAGCTATTATTTTATTAATTGGCGGGGTTTTGTTTTGGCAGCTGCGATTTTTTTTACCCGCCTGCCTGGGTGCATACACTCTTTATATTTTATGCCGCAAGCCCATGTTTATTTTAACGGGCAGATATAAATGGCGTAAAGGACTTTCTGCCGGCTTATTAATGCTGATTACGTTTTTAATAATACTGGTACCTGTTTTTTTATTAATTAATATGCTGGGCAGTAAAATAAACTTTGCTATTGAACACTCTGCACAGGTAAGCACAACATTACAAAACTATTTGGCTCAGTTGCAGCAGGAATATGGATTTGACCTTATTAGTAAAGATAATATTGCTAAACTGGGTACCCTGGGCGCACAAACATTGCCTAAAATTATAGGTGCCACTTTTGATACCATTACCACCATTGTGGTTATGTATTTTATATTGTTTTTTATGCTGGCAGAAGGCCGCAAAATGGAAACAGCTTTATATAAATGGCTTCCGTTAAAGGAGGAGAACGTGCTGGTAATAAAAAAAGATATGAATGCGCTTGTTTACAGTAATGCTATTGGCATACCACTGATTGCTGTGGCGCAGGGTATAACTGGTTTAATTGGCTATTTTATATTAGGCGTAAAAGAGCCCTGGTTTTGGTTTGTGTTGACCTGCATAACTGCCATGTTGCCAATTGTGGGGGCCGCATTGGCTTATGTGCCTGTTGCTTTATTGTTTTTTGCAGAAGGGGCCACCACCAAGGGTATTATTATGACTTTATATGGCTTTTTGCTGATAGGGAGTGTTGACAATATTTTCAGATTTTGGCTGCAAAAACGTATTGGAGATACCCACCCGCTGGTTACAGTATTTGGGGTAATTGTGGGGTTAAACCTGTTTGGGTTTATTGGGTTAATTTTTGGTCCAATCTTAATTTCCCTCTTTTTAATATTGGTTAAAGTGTATGCCGCCGAGTATGCTGATGGAGAGGATGTAAAACCCAGTACATAATACTTACTACTAAAACGCCGGGCTTCTTACAGAAGCTGCAGGGTGCGACGCAACCACTGCCAAAGGCTTTACCGCTGCTGGTTACATAGTTTTATTGGCCCCAAAACCATTGCCAGTGGCTGTTTTAAGGGGGGTATAAAAATTTTGTGTCAAAAATTTTATTGTAAACCAGTGTTTTACAAAGGTGCTTGTAAAAATAGTTGTCTGTTTTCTTGGCTATACACATGGCTTACCCCTACCTTTGCCATCCTTTAAAAATTTAGCGTTGTTGGGATAGCAACAACCTCACTTAAAAAAGAAAACAATGAGCAAATTACATTTCACCACCAAGCATGCTAACGCGGCTACCGTTCAACGCAACTGGTACGTGGTTGACGGTACTAATCAAACCGTAGGACGCATGTGCGCTAAGATTGCCGCTGTATTACGCGGTAAAAACAAAGCCTATTACACACCGCATGTAGACTGCGGAGATTTTGTTGTAGTTATTAACGCCGATAAGGTTGTTTTCAGCGGTAACAAGCTGGAGCAAAAAGTGTATCAGAATTTTAGTGGATACCCCGGCGGTTTAAGAGAAGAAACGGCTAAAGATTTATTACGCCGTAAACCACAGGATGTGGTGGAAAGAGCTGTAAAAGGTATGTTACCTAAAAACAGACTGGGCCGTAAAATGTATAAAAAGCTGTTTGTTTATGCCGGTGCAGAACATCCGCATGTGGCACAAAAACCTGCTGAATTAAAATTCTAATTAACAACGAATAAAAATCCTCATAAATGGAGAAGCAAAAAAATGCAGTTGGTCGTCGTAAAGAAGCGGTTACCCGTGTATTTCTAAGTAAGGGTAGCGGCAAGATTACCGTAAACGACAAAGATTACAAAGTGTATTTTCCGCTGGTATACCTGCAAAACCAGGTAGAACTGCCTTTAAAAACCATTGAAGCGGCTGATAAGTTTGATGTGGTAATTAACGCTGCCGGTGGTGGTGTTAAAGGCCAGGCAGAAGCGGCTAAACTGGGTATTGCCCGTGCGTTACTGGAAGTAAATCCAGAGTTTCGCCCGGCTTTAAAAGCGGCTGGTTTATTACGCAGAGACCCCCGTGGTGTTGAACGTAAAAAACCAGGTCGTAAGAAAGCTAGAAGAAGCTACCAGTTCAGCAAACGTTAATCTTAATTGGGCAATAACAAATTTTAAATTTCAAATTTTAGATATAATGGAAAATAACACTTCATTGCAACAGCAATTACTCGAAGCCGGTGTACATTTTGGCCACCTGCGTAAGAAGTGGAACCCAAAGATGCTGCCTTACATCTTTGCAGAAAAAAAAGGCATCCACATTATTGATTTAAACAAAACCACCGAAAGCCTGCAGGAAGCTGCAGCTGCTTTAAAGCAAATTGCACGCAGTGGTAAAAAAATCATGTTTGTGGGCACCAAAAAACAAGCTAAAGAAATTGTAACAGAGTGTGCACGTAAAGTAAACATGCCTTTTGTTACAGAACGTTGGCTGGGTGGTATGCTTACTAACTTTAATACCGTACGCAAAAGCGTTAAAAAAATGCAGAGCATAGAAAAAATGCTGGGCGATGGTTCTTTAGAAAGCATTACCAAAAAAGAGCGTTTAACATTAACCCGCGATAAAGACAAAATGGAAAAAGTATTAGGCGGTATTGCCCAACTGGGGCGTGTGCCGGCTGCTTTATTCATTATAGATATTGGCCACGAGCATATTGCTTTAGCAGAAGCAAAACGTTTAGGCATTACCACTTTTGGTATGGTAGATACCAACTGCGATCCTAATAAAGTAGACTTTGCAGTGCCTGCAAACGATGATGCCACCAAATCAATCGCCATCATTACAGAATACATTACCGCTGCCATTGCCGAAGGCTTAGCAGAAAGACAAGCTGCTAAAGACGAAGAGTCTGATGAAATGACGGATGATGAAAAAGAAAGAAAAGCGGCTAAACTGTTAGCAGAAGCCGAAGCAGAAGGTGGCCGTGGCGGCCGCGGTGGAAACCGTGGCGGTGGCGGCGGTGGTCAGCAAAAGCGCCGTGTACCCGGTGGCGCCAGCCGCAGACCAGCCGGTGGCGGTGCCCGCTAAACACGCAAAGGGTAGCAGCAACAATTTTTTGTAACCAGCTATTGGATAACAAATCAACATCGTTGCGTCGCACCCTTCAGCGTTCAGCACAACACCCAGCCATACAAGAACAAAATGTTTATTTAATTATGAATGAGCCGCTGTTACTGCAAGCCTGCAGTAACAGCCGGTAAATTTGCAGATAAAAAAAGGAATAACATGTCAACAGTAACAATCACTGCACAAGACATTAATAAACTGCGCCAGGCAACTGGTGCCGGCATGATGGATTGCCGTAAAGCATTAACAGAAACCAACGGAGATTTTGAAGCAGCCATCGACTGGTTACGCAAACAAGGCCAGAAAGTAGCCGCAAAGCGCAGCGACCGTGAAGCAAAAGAAGGCGTGGTATTAGCAAAAACTACAGCCGATAACAAAACAGGTATTGTAGTATGCATCAGCTGCGAAACAGACTTTGTTTCTAAAAATGCCGACTTTGTTGCCTTTGCACAAAGCATTGCCGATGCAGCCATCAGCAACAACGTTAAAAGCGCAGAAGAACTGAACAATGTAGAAATAGGTGGCGCTAAAGTAGCCGATCTTATCAACGATAAATTAGCAGCTATTGGCGAAAAAATTGGAGTTAGCAAATTTGAAAGAGTAGATGCGCCTTATGTAGCATCGTACATACATGGTGCTAACCGTATGGGTGTATTGGTAGGTTTAAACAAAGAAGCCGTTGAAGCCGGTAAAGATGTGGCCATGCAAATTGCGGCCATGAACCCGGTAGCCGTAGATGCTGCCAGCGTACCTGCAGATGTTATTGCCCGTGAAAAAGACATTGTGATGGAATTAATGAAGCAAGACCCTAAAATGGCCGGTAAGCCAGAAGAGATGCTGGCTAAAATTGCAGAAGGTAAAATGAATGCTTTCTTTAAAGAGCAAACATTAACTGCACAGGCTTTTGTAAAAGATGGTGGTAAGAGCGTAGGCGATTACCTGAAAGAAGCGGGTAACGTAACTGTACAGGAATTCAAAAGAGTAGCGTTAGGTTAATAGCATACCATGCTTAATTATAAAAAAAGGAACCCAAACGGGTTCCTTTTTTGTTTTAATACAAGGTTAATGGCTATAGCTTGCTTAATAACTACATTGATAATACCTATGAGAAAAAGGATGCTGCTGAAAGATTAAAAGATAATTTTCATACAAGAGTACCCGTGCACTGTAAATTGATGACTTAATTTAATAAGCACAATACTCCATATGGATAAGATTTAAATAAATCTGCCTACCCTATTTTTACAGTATTGTACACCATATTATGATACATAAAAAGAGCATACTACTGTTATTGTTTATTTTTTGGGTGCAGGTATGCGCCCGGGCACAGCTGGCAGTAATTGATAGTGTAAAACGGTTGGTAACCGCTTCAACAACCAAAGAACATAAGCTATTAGCAATACATGAAGTGTTGAAATACAGAAATTCTTTACCGGGAGATACAATACTTTATTACAGCGGTATGGCCCGGGAGCTGGCAATAGCTATGAAAGATAAAAAACAGGAACGCATTGCGTTTTACTACCAGCTTACCGGAAAACTTGCAAAAGGCTCTACAGATAGTCTTTTATTTGTTATGGCGAATGAGCCTTTGATAAAATTTAATAAAAACGAAGATGCCGGATTGTATTATAAAGTACAATTACTAAAGGCAAGTGTATTGAACCGTATTAACGAACGTGCCAAAGCACTTGATTTGCAATTAAAGTTGCTGGATGAAGCAGAAATAGAAAATGATATAGTGGCACAGGCGTATGTATTAAATTACACAGGAGCTACGTACTATAACTTAAACCAATTGAAAGAAGCACGGTTATTTTGGATGAGAGGGTTACAGCTAACTGAACAAAACCGTAATGAAGATTTGAATGAAATAGAAGCCACTATATACTCAAATTTATGCTTGTATTATGGAGCATTGGTAAATATACAGCGTACTAAAAATATTGAAGATTCCTTGTTGTTTTATATTAATAAATCGGTTGCGTATAGCAAAAGGCATAATGTATTTTGGATACTGGCCAGCAGCCTTACTATGAGGGGATCTTACTATGGGTACAAAGGCAAAATTGAACTGGCAGATACCGATTTTAAGGAAGCTATTTCAATCAGAAGTAAAATGGGCGACCCTCTTTATATTTCAAACGACCTTATAAACATGGGTCAGTTTTATTATTCAACCAAGCAATACAGCAAATGCATTGAAGTATTGCAGCGGGTGTTGGATATTAATGCAAAAAACCATATTGTGGAATCTAACAACCACACACTAACATTATTATCTGCGGCTTATAAAACTACCGGAGATTATAAAAGCTATAGCCAAACTTTAGAGCGATTTATTATTGCGGCTGATAGTGCCGGCCGCATTAATGCCGCAGAAAAAATTGCTGAAATACAGACGCGGTATGAAGTACAAAAAAAAGAAGCATTGATTGCTAAACAGCAACTTGATTTATTTAAGCAAAATGTTTTGCTGGTAAGCGTTACCATAATTTTATTGTTATTGCTTACTGTTGCATATTATACATTTACCAGCTATAAAAAGAGACAGAAACTGAAGATGGATGCCGCTTTGCTGGCAGAAAAAAAGCAAGGCGAAGAGGCTGTAAAAGAAGCGCAGGAAGCGGAGCGTAAACGTATAGCTGCCGAACTGCATGATAATATGGGGGTGCATGCTACGGCTATTTTGCACAACACCAGCTTACTGCAGTTTACTGATAATGCTAATAGCGAAGTGGTTAATAATCTTCAAAAAACAGCAAAAGAAATGCTGGTTAACCTGAGAGAAACATTGTGGGTGATGAAACGAACGGACATTGCTGCTATGGATCTTTGGCTGCGGATTATTAGCTTTTCAAAACAAATGGGCCGCAATTACAACAGGGTGCGTATTACAGTAGAAGGCGAGGCCCCTGCAGAAAAGGTAATACCTTCAGCAAAAGCACTGAATATAATATTACTGTTACAGGAAGCTATTAATAATGCGGTTAAACATGCGGCAGCAACTTCTATTATTGTAAGCAGCAGTATACAAAATGGCAAGTGGGTAATTAATGTAACTGACAATGGTAAAGGCTTTAATGTGGAACAGGAATTGGCGGGTAAGGAAAAATATGGACTTAAAAATATGCAACAACGGGCTGCAGAAGGAGGCTTCTCTTACTATATAAATACCATTGAAGGGGATGGTACGTCTGTTGCGTTGGCTTTGTAATGGCATGGTTAATTTTTTAAAAAGAATGGTAAATGATACATATTGCAATTGTAGATGACAAGGCGAATAACAGGAAAATTATTACGGATAAAATTTCGGGCAACCGGTTTTTTTCAATTTCTTTTCAGGCGGTGGATGGTGCTGATTTTTTAGAACAGATGGCAGGCCTGTTACCTGCAGCACAGCCGGATATTGTTTTGATGGATCTTGAAATGCCGGAGATAGATGGTGTGACTGCTATTGCTACTGCCTCTGCTTTATACCCGGCAGTAAAATTTGTAGTGCTCACTATTTTTGATGATGATGATAAAATATTTAAAGCTATAAAAGCTGGCGCCTGCGGGTACCTGCTTAAAGAAGAAAGTGGAGCTGTAATAGCCGATATGCTGTTAAGTCTTTGGGAAGGTGGCGCTGGTCCTATTTCGCCCAGTATTGCTTATAAAATTTTGCAAATGGTGCAAAAACCAGCGGTAGATATAACCAGTGACGCTGCCACTAATTTATTTATGCTTACTGAACGGGAAAAGGAAATACTGCAATTACTAAGTCAGGGCCTAGAATATAAAGAAATCGGGCAGCAAATTTTTATTAGTCCTAATACGGTTAAAAAGCATTGCATTAATATTTACCAGAAGCTGCATGTAAACAGTAAAGCCCAGGCTTTACGCATTGCTTATAAAAAAGGGTTGCTATAATTTTAAATAGAAAACCGCCTTGAAAGGCGGTTTTCTATTGGTTGATTTTTTTTCTACTGTAAACAGGTGCGACGCAACGATGCTGCTATTGATACCACTGCTGGTAACAAAAACCTACTCATAAATTAAATGAGTTAATAAGCCGTCTCTCAGTTTGGGTTCAAACCAGGTACTTTTTGGGGGCATTACATTGCCGCTGTCTGCAATATCAAACAACTGCTCAAGACTTACCGGGTATAAACTAAAAGCTATTTGCATTTCTCCGCTATTTACTCTTTTTTCTAATTCCTGCAAGCCGCGTATGCCGCCTACAAAATCAATACGCTTATCGGTGCGCTGGTCTTTAATGGCCAATAAGGGATCTAATATATTGTTTGAAAGAATGGTTACATCTAACACGCCAATGGGGTCTGTGGTATATGTGCCGGCTTTGGCAGTAAGTTTATACCAGTTGCCGTTTAAATACATACCAAAACTGTGTAATTGTTTTGGCTGATACACTGTTTTGCCTACCAGCTCCACATCAAAATTTTGTTGCAGGGCAGTAATAAAACTTTCTGTACTGTGGCCGTTTAAGTCTTTTACCACGCGGTTATAGTCCATTATGTGCAGTTGGTTAGATGGAAACAGTGTGGTTAAAAAAAAGTCGGCTTGCTCCGTAGCTTTATTGCCTAATGCTTTTCTAACCTTGGCAGCAGAAGCCGCACGGTGGTGACCATCTGCTATATAGGTTAGGGGCACAGCCGTGCTGAAGGTGGTGGTAATATTATTAATGGCGGCATCATCGTTTACTACCCAAATAGTATGCTGTATGCCATCTTCTGCCATAAAATCATATACAGGCTGGTGTGTTTTTTGCCAGTTGCTGATGAGTGTATCTATAGCGGCCACATTACGGTACGCTAAAAAAACATTGTCTGTTTGTGCGCCGGATGTTTTAATATGATTGATGCGGTCGTTTTCTTTTTCGGGTCTTGTAAACTCGTGTTTCTTTATAATGTCGTTGTCGTAATCATCCACAGCACTGCCACATACCAAACCTGTCTGGCTGCGGTCATTCATTATTAACTGATAGATGTAGTAACAGGGCTTTGCTTCTCTGAACAAAATGTCTTTGCGTACAAAAGCATCTAAATTGTCTTTTGCTTTATCATACACGGGCTGAGAATGTATGTCTGTTGTTTCTGGTAAATCTATTTCAGATTTGGTGATGTGTAAAAAAGAGTAAGCATTGTCTTTTACTTCTTCTCTTGCTTCGGCAGAGTTCAATACATCGTACGGACGAGACGCTACCTGCTTTGCAAATTGCGGCTGCGGACGTAATGCTTTAAATGGGGCTATAATGGCCATATAGTTTAGTCTTGGTTTTTATTGGTTGTAAAACAATTACCCTTTGCGTTGTGCAAAGTCTTTCATTAAATCTGTTAATGTTGTTACGCTTTCCAGTTCAAGAGCGTTGTATAAAGATGCCCTGAAACCACCCACACTGCGGTGCCCTTTAATACCCACCATGCCGTTTTTCTTGCATTCTTCTAAAAACTCTTTTTCAATGGCTTCATTCTTCATTATCCAAACCACGTTCATTAAACTACGGTCTTCTGTGGCAACTTTTGGTATAAACACTTCAGCCAAACTATCCAAAGTATTATACAGCAGTGTGGCTTTTGCAGCGTTTACTTTTTCTATAGCCCCAACCCCTCCAATGCTTTTTAACCAGCGCAGGGTTAGCATACAAACATACACTGCAAATACCGGTGGGGTATTTAGCATAGAGCCGTTGGTAATATGGTTGCGATAGTCCATCATAGTTGGTAACGCACGGCTAACCTTACCCAAACAGTTTTTGTTTACAATAACCAGGTTTACACCCGCAGCACCTATGTTTTTTTGTGCACCAGCATAAATGAGTGCAAAACGGGTAAAATCCATCTGGCGGCTTAAAATATCACTACTCATATCTGCCACCAGCGGTACGTTGGTTACAGGTATTTCGTGCATTTGTGTGCCTTCAATAGTATTATTGGTGGTGTAATGAAAATAGGCAGCATCTGCCGGTATTTCATAGCCCTTGGGTATATAGGTATAGTTTTTATCTTTTGATGTGGCTACCATGTTTACAGTGCCATACAGTTTTGCATCTTTAATGGCTTTTACACCCCATGTGCCACAATCAAGATAGGCAGCAGTGGCTTTATCATCCAGCAGGTTCATAGGCACCTGAAAAAATTGTGTAGAGGCACCGCCATGCAAAAACAATACTTCCTGTTCATCGCTCAGCTGCATTAATTCTTTTACCAATGCTACAGCTTCATCCATCACCGCCTGAAACAGCGGGGTACGATGCCCCAGCTCCAGTATAGAAAGACCGGTATTATTAAAATTTAAAATTGACTGACTGGCCTGCTCAAAAACGGTGCGGGGCAATACACTGGGGCCAGAATTAAAATTATGAACCATGGGTAAGGTGTTTAAATGCTAACTAAATTTTTTGAGTGGCAAATGTAGCAAATAAAAACACGGGTTTTGGCTAACAAGTATTGGTGAGTTGTAATAAAAACTTAATCGCAGCTTTTACCTTTTATGACGCCCTTTTTCCAGGCGGTTTCTAATTGGCTTAAAGCTTCTTGTTCTTCAGCACTTAATGGGGCGTTGTTTAGGGTGTTTAAATCTGGCTGCCCGGCATTTACCCAGGCAGTGTACCAAAAACTGGCCACAGCTTCAATACTCTGGCGCATTCTTCTTTCCACCATGCCGCTTAACAGTTGGTTGTATTGTAAGGCATAGCTGCTGGCATATTGTTTTATAATAATACCGTTTCGGTTTTCAAAAGCAAAACGCTCAGTGCTGTTGGTTTGTAATGAAAGTTGCTTTTCTACCCTTAATACGGTGTCAGCTGCTGCCGCACTTTCTAAAATCCGATTCCAGATGAATTGCTGTGTGTTGCTGATGTAGGTGGCCCTGCCAATAAAAAAATCCCATTCTTTTTCTGCCAGCAGTTCTGGCAGGCGGCTTTCCCAAAAGCCGTGTATGCCGCGCTGGTCTGTAAACTGGCCGTTGTGGTTGCTGCAGGCATGCAGAGGCACATGTGCATCGGCAATATAATGGCCCAATTCTGCAGACAGGTGTAAAATTTTTGCTTTGTTTTTTTCTTTAAAAGCGGTGGTTAAACGTTGCGTCATCATTTGTATCCACCAGGGGGCAATACCATATTGCTGCAAGCTATCGGCCGTGTATTTTGCCACGGCACTATCCCACCGGCGGGGCAAACTTTTGTAAGGGTAGTTGCCGTAGTGGTCAATATCTATATAGTGCCTCGGCCCTTCTTCGGCAATGGCATAACGGCGCTTATCGGGGTCGGTGGCGTGTTCTGCCAAATACAAAATATTCGGTTTGTACAAACGCATCATTTGCGGGGGCAGCAAATAAACAGCATACTCGTTTATTTTATAATGCGCATAAAAACCCCAGCAATAACAGTGCACATAGGTTACTACCAAACAAAAAAGAAGAAGTATTTTTTTGGTTGCCATCATTTGTATTTCAATGAAGCATCGTTGCGTCGCACACTTGTACGATGCGGGTTAATGGTACATAGTATTGCGATGGACCATTAACTATTGACCATAGACGTGCTTTAGCACAAGTGTGCGACGCAACAATGTTGCCACCGCTGCTAAGGCCGGGCTACTCTTTTTTCTTTTCCTCATCATCCACTTCAACCACACCACCGCTGATGGCGTATTTCAACGCATCGGCAGCATTAATGGTTTCCAGTTTTTGTACTTTGCTTTTAGGCACTACAAATAAGTGCCCGGCAAAAGCATAGCTCTGCGGCACGTATACCGATACATAATCTTTCAGCCCCAGCTCACTGGCATCTTCATCGGTAATAAAGCCAACCTGGTATACATCGGGCTGAAAGATACTTACCAGCACCGCTTTATTAAACTTACGCTTATTGCCAGCAAAGGCTTCAAAAAAATCTTTTACGCTAGAGTAAATAAATTTTATGCCCGGTGTACGCTCCAAAAAATCATCAAACAAGCCAAAAATTTTACTGGCTAAAAAATTAGAGCTGAGATAGCCAATTACAATAAGTGCGGTTATTATTATTACAAAACCCAAACCGTAGTTGCGGTTTATAATACGACCGGTTTCATCTTTCTCTGTAAAAATAGGAAGCCAGCTATCCACACCAGATACAAACCAATAGATAAGGTAAGCAGTAATAGCAACCGGCGCAGCTACTAAAATGCCTTGTAATAAATATTGCAGAATGCGTTTCCAGCTCCAGGCTTTGTATGATTTTGACATAGTTGGTTGATTGAATGGAAGAATAAAGGTCTGTAAAAAAACGAAACCCTTACATGATAAGATTATGAAATGGGCTGCAGTACGGCTTTTTGTGAATTGTATGAAATGATAAAAGGCAAAAAAAAGGGATGGAAACTTGTACAACGATAAAAGTTTCCATAGTTTTGCGACCGATTTTCTATTATGGATATTAAAGAAAGAATAGCAGGTAAGGCTCACGAATTGTTTATGCGCTTTGGCTTCCGTTCGGTTTCAATGGACGATATAGCCAATCATTTGGGCATGAGCAAAAAAACCCTGTATCAGTATTTCACTGATAAAGATGCGCTGGTAGACGCGGTGCTGGACCGGGAAGTGTGCGATACAGAAGCGGACTGCAAAACCATGCAGCATGATGCTGATAATGCCGTACATGAACTGTTGTTAACCATGGATGAAATACATGAGCAGTTTAGTAATATGAACCCGATGGTGCTGTATGATCTGGAAAAGTTTCATCCCAAAGCATGGCAGAAATTTTTGAAGCATAAGAACCAGTTTCTGTACAAAATAATCAGGGATAATATTGAAAGAGGCATCAACGAAGAATTATACCGGCCAGAAATAAATGTGGATGTAATGAGCCGCTTCAGGTTAGAAAGTATGATGGTGATGTTTAATGTAGATGTATTTCCACCCAACAAATATAATTTGGGTGTGGTTACACAAGAAACCATGGAGCATTACCTGTATGGGCTTGCCAATTTAAAAGGACATAAACTGATAATTAAATACAAAGAAGAACGATTAAAAAAGACTACGGATGAGAAAAATACCCGCAAATAAAAAGAAGCAATGGCTGCTGCTGGTGGCCGTATTGCTGGGCGTAGTGGCAACAGCGCAACAGAAATATGAAATAACTGCTAAAGAAGCAGTGGATCTGGCTTTAAAAAATATGGCCTCTGTTAAAAATGCCCGTATAGATTACCAGTTACAGGAATCTAAAAACAAAGAAATCACCGGCCAGGCATTACCACAGGTTAGTGGTACTGTGCAAATGAACCGTTTTTTCGCAATACCCGTTACGGTATTGCCAGATTTTATATCTCCTTCTGTTTACGGCGTATTACAGCAGGAAGATGTAAGAGACGGTAGCGGCAACCCCATTACACCACCCAGCAGTTATCAAACCTTTCCGGCCCGCTTTGGAGTACCGTGGACAGCATCTGCTGGTTTTACCGTTCAGCAATTACTGTTTCAGCCAGATGTGTTTGTAGGTTTAAAAGCCCGCAGCACGGCTATGGAGTATGCAGCCAACGGCGTTAAAGTGGCAGAAGATACTTTAAAACAAACCGTATATGCCAGCTACTATTCTGTTTTAATTGCAGAAAAAGCACTGGGCTTTGTAAACGATGGTTTAAAGCGGCTGGAAAAATTATACAGCGACCAGAATGAAATGTTTAAAAACGGTTTTGTAGAAAAGCTGGATTTAGATAAAACCACCGTATCCATCAACAACCTTAAAACCACGCAAAGCCAACTGGAATACCTGTATAAAATGGGACAGGCTGCACTAAAACTTTCAATTGGCATAAACCAGCAAGACACATTGGTACTGAAAGATGTTTTAAGTATGGATGCAGTGAAGAAAGATGTGCTGGATAACAGCGGTTTTAAGTATGAAGACCGCAGCGAAGTTTTGTTATTCAACTCCATTCAGAAACTGCAGCAGTTAGATGTAAAAAGAAACAAGCTTTCTTACATACCTACAGTAGCGGCTTTTTGGAACTATAGTAAGAACGCACAACGCCAGAAGTTTAATTTCTTCAGCGGCAATGAAAAATGGTTTCCTACATCCATTGTAGGATTAAGCCTTAACGTAAACATTTTTGATGGCTTTCAGCGCCGCGAGAAAATAAAAACGGCCGTTTTAAATCTGGAAAAAACAACCAATACCATTGATCAGTTTAAGAAGGTTATAGATTTTCAGCAAACACAAACCCGTATGCAAATGGCACACGCCATTACCAATTTAAACATACAGGAAAAAAATATGGAACTGGCTGAAAAAGTATTTAACACCGTTAAAAAGAAATATGAACAAGGGTTGGGCAGCAGCTTTGAAATATTACAGGCAGAAGGAGAGTTGCAACAATCTCAAAACAGTTATTTCCAGGCAATGTATGATGCTATTGTAGCCCGCATTGCTTACCAAAGAGCCATTGGCAAATTATAAACCCATTAACTAACTACAGACAAATAAATGATATGAAAAAGATAATGTACGTGCTGGCAGTTCTTTTCCTGGTAAGCTGCGGCGCATCCACTAAAGAAAAAACAGGCGGTGTAAATGATAAAAAAGTGGCACTGCAAAAATTAAAAGATCTGCAATTAAAAACAGCCGATGACATTAAGAAGCTGGAAGAAGAAATTGCAAAGCAGGATCCTTCTTTTGGTGTAAAGCCCAAATTAGTGGCAGTAACACCGGTGGCACTGCAAAACTTTACACATTATATAGACCTGCAGGGAAAAATTACCACAGAAAATATTTACTATGTTACGCCGCGTGGCATGGGTGGGCAGGTAAAAGCAATTTATGTAAAAGAAGGCCAGTTTGTAAAAAAAGGGCAGCTGGTATTAAAGTTAGACGATGCTATAATGTTGCAAAATTTAAAACAGCTGGAAACACAACATGCTTTTGCACAAAATATTTATAACCGTCAGAAAAATTTGTGGGATCAGGGTATTGGCACAGAAGTACAGCTAATAACTGCAAAAAATAATGTGCAGGGTATAGAAGATCAGATAAAAACTTTAAAAGAACAGTGGAACACCTCTAACGTATATGCAGAAGTTTCTGGTGTGGTTGAAAAAGTAGGTATTAAAATTGGCGAAACCTTTACCGGCTCTCCAATGAGTGGTATTTCTATTGTAAACACCAGCGATTTAAAAGCCGTGGTAGATGTGCCCGAAACTTATGTAAGCAGCGTAAAAAAAGGTACCCCTGTTTTAGTAGAAGTGCCAGACATTAACCAAAAGTTCAATACATCTGTAAACTTAATAAGCCAGCTAATTAACCCAAACAGCCGCGGCTTTACTGCAGAAGCTAAAATGCCTGCAAGTGGCCAGTTAAAACCCAACCAAATTGCTATTGTAAAAATTCAGGACTATGCTGCAAAAAATGTAGTTATTATTCCTTTAACTGTTTTGCAAACAGATGGACAGGGCAAATACGTGTATATTATGACCACTGAAAACGGCAAAAAAGTAGCCCGCAAAAAAGTAGTGGTAGCAGGCAGCGTGTATGGTGAGTTAATTGAAATTAAAAGCGGCTTGCAGGAAGGTGAGCAACTAATCAGCAGCGGCTTTCAGGATATTTACGATGGACAATTATTGCAAACCAATTAATAAAATAATTGGTAGCCCAGCAGTAAACCATCTGTCAGCCCCGGTTGCGTCGCACACTGGTGCGGTATAACAATAAGCAGCGCTGCCCAAAGCGGTAACAGATGAACGGATTGCGACGCAACGATGATGCTATGAAAAACAAGAGCCGGTATTACAACTAAAGTTGGCTATAAAAATAATTAACTGCTGAAGCAACGATACGGCAGCAGTACGCAAAACAGCTTATATATGAGCAGCATTAATAAGATTACAGAAAAATTAAAACAATTTAAACCCACCAGTTGGGTAATAGATAATACAACCGTGGCCTATGTGGCTACTATTGTTATTACACTTTGGGGCCTGTCTGTTTTTACCAGCTTGCCCAAAGAAAGCTACCCCGATATTGTGGTGCCTCAAATTTATGTAACTACGGTGTATGCCGGTACATCTCCTAAAGACATGGAGAACCTGGTTACACGCCCCATTGAAAAACAAATTAAAGGCATAACCGGTGCACGCATCAGAAAAGTTACCAGTACCTCTATACAAGATTTCAGCAGTATATTGGTAGAGTTTGAAACCAATGTGCCGGTGCCGGTGGCCAAACAAAAAGTAAAAGATGCCGTAGATAAAGCAGAGTCTGATTTACCAACAGACCTTACTGTAAAGCCCAATACGATAGAAGTTAGTTTTTCTGATTTCCCCATCATGTTTGTAAACGTAAGTGGTAACTACGATCCGCTGAAGCTGAAATATTATGCAGAAAAATTACAAGACCGTTTTGAAGAGCTACCTGAAGTAAACAAAGCAGATATTGCCGGTGCGCCAGAGAGGGAAATACAGGTTAATGTAGATAAATATAAAATGGAAGCCGCCGGCTTAACCTTTGCAGATATTGCCAATGCCATTGGTTATGAAAACAGAGATATTAGCGCCGGCAATATAAAAATTGGCAATATGCAACCCAATATACAGGTGCGTGGCCAGTTTGTAAGTGCTTACCAGATAAATGACCTGGTGGTAAAAAATATTTACGGACAAACCATTTACCTGAAAGATATTGCCCAGGTTATTGATACGGTAAAAGAAAACGACAGCTACTCAAGATTGAATGGTAAGAATGTAGTAACGCTGCAAATAGTAAAACGTTCTGGCGAAAACCTGATTAACACATCAGACAATGTACAAAGGGTTATTAAAGAAATGCAGAATGGCGGCGAGTTGCCAAAAGAACTTTCTGTTAGTGTAACCGGGGACCAGAGTGTGCAAACCAAAACCTCTTTTAATGAGTTAATCAATACCATTATTATTGGTTTTATACTGGTGTTACTGGTGCTGATGTTTTTTATGGGTGTAAGCAATGCCTTCTTTGTGGCATTAAGTGTGCCGTTAAGCGTGTTTGTGGCATTTATGTTTTTACCGGTGGCCGACCTGATAGTGGGTACTACGGTAACACTCAACTTTATTGTGCTCTTTGGTTTGTTGTTTGGTTTGGGTATAATTGTAGATGATGCTATTGTGGTTATAGAAAATACCCACCGCATATTTGATAATGGCAAAGTGCCCATTGTTAAGGCCGCTAAAGTAGCAGCGGGCGAAGTGTTTGTGCCGGTATTGTCTGGTACGGTTACCACGCTGGCTCCGTTCTTTCCGTTATTGTTCTGGCCGGGGCTTATTGGTAAGTTTATGATTTACCTGCCCACCGTTTTAATATTTACCTTATTTGCATCGCTGGTGGTAGCATTTTTAATTAACCCGGTGTTTGCGGTTTCTTTTATGAAACCAGAGCACTACCCCGGTACAGAACCTAAAAGTGCGTTGTTTAAAAAGAAATGGTTTTGGGCATTTATTATAATAGGGGTATTGTTACATGTTGCAGGTTTTCATGGCACTGCTAACCTTGTTTTAGTTCTTACTGCTTTGGTAATACTAAACCGTTATGTGCTGAATGATATTATACACGGCTTTCAAAAAAGGGTATTACCCAACCTGATGAACCGTTATGAAAGAGCCTTAAACTGGGCCTTACGCGGCAACCGCCCGGGTTGGTTAGTGGCTTCTGTATTTATTGCTTTTTTACTGGCCTTTGGTTTACTATTTGGTTCTATTGTTTCTGGCAGAACAAAGACTGAGTTCTTCCCCAGTGGCGACCCCCCGATTATTTATGTGTACTTAAAAATGCCGGTGGGTACTAAAACAGCTTATACAGATAGTGTGACAAAAAAATTAGAAGAAAGGGTTTTTAAAGTGTTTGGAGAGAATAACCCGATTGTAGAGTCTATAATTTCAAACGTGGCCGTAGGTGCAACAGACCCCTTTGCCGGAGAGCGGGGTACGCAACCGCACCTTGGGCGTATACAAATTTCATTTGTAGAGTTTGAAAAAAGACATGGTGTTAAAACATCCATCTTTCTGGATTCTTTAAACCACGCTATTGCAGAAATACCCGGTGCGGAAATTAGTATTGCCGGCCAGCAGGATGGTCCGCCATCGGGCGCACCGGTAAATATTGAAGTAATAGGAGAAGATTTTGATGAAATCGTTCGCACAGCGGTTAGTCTTAAAAGCTTTTTAGAAGAAAAAAATATAGAAGGTATTGATAAACTGAAGCTGAATGTGGATGTTACCAAGCCTGAGTTAACACTTACCGTAGATAGAGAACGTGCCAAGCGGGAAGGGTTAAGTACCGGGCAAATAGGTATGGAATTACGTTCTGCCTTATTTGGATTAGAAGCCAGTAAATTAAAAGAAGGCGAGGACGAATATAAAATACAGGTGCGTTATACAGATGCATTGCGTAATAACTTATCTGATTTGCAAAATATGAAGATAACCTACCGGGATTTTAATACCGGCCAGGTACGGCAGGTGCCTATTACCAATGTGGTTAAGTTTGATTATAACAGCACACTGGGCGGCGTAAGAAGAAAAAACCTGAAACGGCAAATTGCTATTTATAGCAGCATACCACCCGATGCAGATCCTAACCGAATTAACCTTGCGGTATCAAGAGCGGTTGCAGAGTTTAAAGGAAAGCCAGATGGTATTACTATAAAACAAGGCGGTCAGCAAGAAGACCAGGAAGAATCGCTCAGCTTTTTATTTACCGCATTAATAATTGCACTGGGCATGATATTCGGTATTCTGGTGCTGCAGTTTAACTCATTAAGCAAACCGTTTATAGTATTAAATGAAATCTTCTTTAGTATTATAGGGGTGTTCTTTGGTTTTGCCATAACAGGTATGACCATGCCGCTGATAATGGTTGCCGTGGGTATTATTGGTCTGGCGGGTATTGTTATTAAAAACGCCATTCTTTTAATTGAGTTTACTGATGAGTTGAGGCATCGTGGAGTAAAAACAAAAGCAGCCATTGTGCAGGCAGGTAAAATTCGTATTATACCCGTATTGCTTACAGCATTAGCAACAATATTAGGTCTGTTACCTTTAGCAGTTGGGTTTAATTTAGATTGGGCAGGTTTGTTTCAAAGCTTTAAACCCAATATTTTCTTTGGTGGAGACAGCGTAGTATTCTGGGGCCCACTTTCCTGGACGCTGATATTTGGGTTAATCTTTGCCTTCTTTATGACCTTGTTATTAGTGCCCAGCATGTATTTAATAGCAGAACGTTTAAGAAGACCTATGTCTAAATTTTATGGCACAAAATGGATAGCCTTATTGGGCTTTACCGGTCCGTTATTTTTCTTATTTATTTTTATAATGTGGTTGGTAAGAAAATTACAAGGAAAGAGAATGCTTCCGCAGTATCTTGGTTTTAAAACCAAATAGATGATATTGGTAACATATTTAAAATGGCTTTCTTTAATAAGAAAGCCATTTTTGTTTACCAGCAGTGGTAATGCTATTAGGCAGTCGTTGCGTCGCACATGTTAGCTGCAACGCTATGAGGAACGTGTAGTTGCACTTCATCCCGCCTCGGTGGGACTTGTACAGCAGCTATAAAAGCGGCAGTTTAAGAAATTGTAGTACCTTTCTTTAGTAAAAAAGAATACAACTATGAACCGCACTTCTAAAGTATTATTAGGTATCCTTTCAATACTTCCAATAGTATTACTGGTGGCTTATTTCATAAGTTTCTTTTTCTTTTTTACCAGTATGATAGCAGAAGCCGGCCAGCACTCCTCTGGTGGAAACGAATTTCCGTTGCACCTGCTGGGAAATTTTGGTATGCTGTTTTTAATTGTAGGATTGATGGCCTTATTAAATCTGGGGTTGCTGGTTTATTATATTATACATGCCGTAAATAATAAAGCCATAGAATCTTCTGAACGTATTATCTGGATCTTAATTTTTGTTTTTGCTGGTATGATTGGGTTTCCTATCTACTGGTATATGCGCATCTGGAAAAGTGCTTAAGCAGCTTTGTTTTTTGTTACCAGTTTCTTTTCAATCAGTAGAATAATAAAATAAGCCAGCACAGTGCCAATGGCATAACAAAGCAAATCGCTCCACAAAAACCCCACACCTAATAAAAGGCGTCCAATATAATACTGTTTCAGTTGTACATACCAGGCCCCTTCATATAATTGTAAAAACTCTACTGCCACACCTATTGCGTAGCAAATAATTGCCAGCTTTATTAATGAAGTGTGTGGAAAAAAGATGCGCACAAAAAAAAGAAACATGCCTGCCCATATTACATCTCCGCCATAGGTTACAATCAGCGGATGAAAGAAATTGGTGTATTGCCGGGTGGCTAAAGCCAGCCACACACAGAATATAAAGATGGCGGTATAGAGTATTTTTAGTTTCATATATTTTTTGGCTGCATAAAGATATAGTGTTGAAGGGTGCGACGCAACAGCTGTTGCCATACCCCCAATTGGCTGGCTAATAAAATTAAAACCCCGCATTTGCGGGGTTTTAAAATGTTTGCTACTTATCAAAATATATTACTGAATAGGTGTATAGTCTTTAAAAAGTTTAAGTGGGGTGTTTTCTGCCTGCTGGCGGAAGCCTTTCCATTTGCCATCAAAAAAGCTGTTTATTTTTTGTATGGCTTCATCTATAATTTTTTCGGCTCTTTCTACCAGCATTATTTCTTGTGCACCAGGTGCTGTGGTTTTGCCGCCAATATACTGGTTGGCTTGCTGCATCTGGTTCATTACAGTAATTTGTGGTACGGTGCCATAGCCTTGTTTTTCTTGCGGTTTACCGCTGATGAACTCACGTATTTTTTTAATATCATCCTGCATGGCACGGCTTGCTTTACGTAAGCTATCGGCTTCTTTTCCTTCCACATCACGCATCTGGCCATCAATTTTTTTGCAAACATCTTCAGCTTCTGTTAAGCGATCCATAGCATCAACCAGCTTATTGGTGCTTTTGCGCAAGCGGCCCTGTAAATCTCTTTGTGCTTTTTTAACAGCGGTACGGTCGCCCAGCCTTGGGTCATCCTTTACTGTTATGTAAGTAGAGTCGGCAACGGTGCCATTACTCATTACTAATTTATAAGTGCCGGGAAATACCAGTTGCCCGCCGGGTTCTGGCGCACCGGGTTTTGGCTTGGGCGATCCGGGGAAACGGAATCCTTTTTCTTCCATGCCCCAGTAGCTACGGTTAAAACCTGTATCAGCCTTCCATTTTAAATTGCGGATGAGTTGGTTTTGCTCATTATAAATTTTTACCCAAAGGCTGTCTGTTTTTTTCTTTGCAGTATCTGGGGTAACAAAATAAGAAACGGCGGCTCCTCTTCTGCGGTTTTCTGCATCCCATACTCCCCAGGTGCTCCATTCATAACCGGGTGCGTTACGGTATTGTATCTGATATGCATCGGGCGCCTGAAAAACCTGCAGCTTTGTATTTATAACTCCTTTGTTGGCGGCTAGTTTGCGTAAGGGGCGTATATCATCTAATATCCAAATAGCACGGCCAAATGTTGCAATCACTAAATCTGCTTCTCTTTCCTGTATAGCCATATCGTAGGTAGAAACAGGTGGGTAGCCGTTTTTCCATTGCTGAAAGTTGTTTCCATTATCCATGCTTACCCATAAGCCTTGTTCTGTACCTGCAAAAATTAAGTTAGGTTCTGTAGGGTCTTGCAACATGCAAAGTGCGTAGCCAATTACTTTTTTTTCATCTACCATACGTGTCCATGTTTTACCATAATCTGTGGTGCGGAAAATATACGGCTTAAAATCTCCGCGGCGGTAATCATTGGCAACAACAAAAGCCTCGCCACCATTGAAACGGCTGGCTTGTATTTGTGGTATCCAGCAACCTAAAGGCAGGCCGGGTATTTTACCCCGGAAATTGGTCCAAGTTTTACCACCATCACGGGTTAACTGTACATTACCATCATCTGTTGTAGCCCATATAACACCTTTCTCTTTTGCAGAGGGTGCAATAGCAATAATGGTACAATGGTTTTCTGCGCCTGTAATATCTATACTAATGCCACCATTGTTACGCTGGTCTATTTTAGCACTGTCGTTGGTGGTTAAGTCTGGAGAAATAATTTCCCATGAGGCACCTTTGTTAGTGCTTTTATGCAGAAACTGGCTTCCGTAATAAATAGTGCTTTTATCAAAAGGGTCTTGGGCAATAGCTGCATTCCAGTTAAAGCGTAATTGCAATTTAATATCTGGTGTGGGTGGTTTAATAAACCAACGTTCACCGGTTTTAACATTGTACTTGCCCACATTACCCCCCTGGCTCATGGCATATACCCAGTTGGCATCATCAGGGTCGGGCATCACATCAAAACCATCGCCGCCCCAAAGGCTTTCCCAATCGTAATTTTTAATGCCGCCGTTTACCCAGGTGTAGGCGGGGCCACGCCAGCTGCCATTATCCTGCATACCACCCATTACATTATAGGGCATTTCATTATCTACATTAATATGATAAAACTGCCCTACCGGAATTTTTTCATCAAACTGCCATGTTTTACCCATGTCTCTGGTAATGCCAATACCACCATCATTACCATCTATTATAAACTTGCCGTTTTTTGGGTGTATCCAAAAAGCATGGTGATCGGGGTGGATACCATTGTACGGAATTACCACTTTAAAGTTTTTACCACCGTCTTCACTGGCAGCAATCATCTGGTAAACTAACCACAGGCGGTTTTCATTTTCGGGGTCGCAGGCAATATCCTGAAAGTAGAAAGGCCGGTTACTAACCCATTCTGTTGCGCTGTTTACTAATTGCCATTTATACCCACCATCATCACTGCGGTATAAACCATTTTTGGTTGCTTCTACCAAAGCATACACTACTTTGGGGTTGCTGCGGCTGATGGCTAAACCAATACGTCCAAAATTGCCATCCGGCAAACCTTCCTCTTTGCCCAGCTTTTTCCAGCTTTTTCCGCCATCTAAAGTCATATATAAGCCACTGCCCTTACCACCACTGCTTAAACTCCATGGGGTGCGGCGGTGCTGCCACATGGCCACAAAAAGTTTATTGGGGTTAGAGGGGTCCATAATCATATCTGCTACGCCGGAAGTATCATTAGTATATAATATTTTGTTCCAGGTATCTCCGCCATCGGTTGTTTTAAACACTCCTCTTTCCGGATGTTCTGCATAAGGGTTGCCAATGGCACCAGCATAGACTGTACTAGGGTTAGCAGGGTCTACAATAATGCGGTGAATATTGCGTGTTTTTTCCAGCCCCATCCGCTTCCAGCTTTTACCACCATCCAGCGTTTTAAAAATACCTTCGCCTAAACTAATAGAGTTACGTGGGTTGCCCTCGCCGGTGCCCACCCAAACCACAGAAGGATTGTTTTGCTGTATCGCAATAGAACCGATATTTAATATTGGTTGCTCATCAAACACAGAAGTCCATTCTGTGCCTCCGTTTTCTGTTTTCCATACGCCACCAGATGCGGCGCCGAGGTAAATAATATTGGGGTTATCTACAACAGCATCAATGGCGGTTATGCGGCCACTCATACCACTGGGACCAATAATTCTTGGTTTCCAGTTTTTAAACTGCTCCAACTTTACCTGTTGGGCAGAAAGGGCTGCACTAAAAAAGCAGGCAGCCACTGTTAATTTGGTTATTCGTTTCATTGCCAGAAAGTTTATAATTGAAAGTTACAGGGAAACAACTTGCGGGTAAAAAAAAATGATGAACGGCAGTTTGTTAAAGAGTTTTAGCAATTTTAAATTTTTAGATTTGATAAAAGCCACTACCTTTATCAACGTTTAAACATTAAAAATTTAACCATGAAACTACTTTTCACCACTTTAACCGCTTTAGTTGTTAGTATTGCAGCTTCTGCACAAGCCACCAGCTGGAAATTAGACAAAGTGCATTCAGTTGTAAAATTCTCAGTAACCCATATGGTGGTTTCTGAAACAGAAGGTTCTTTCAAATTATTTGATGGAACTGTTGACCATACAAAAGCTGATTTTTCTGATGCAAAAATTAATTTTACTGTTGATGTAAATTCAATCAGCACGGATAATGAAGGAAGAGACAAGCACCTGAAAAGCGATGATTTTTTCAGTGCAGAAAAATTTCCTCAAATGAAATTTGAAAGCACTTCAATGACTCCATTGGGTGGCAACAAATACAAATTAGCTGGTAACTTAACTATAAAAGATGTTACCAAGCCCGTAACATTTGATGTAATTTATGGCGGTACCATCACTACATCACGCGGTACTAAGGCAGGTTTTAAGGCCACCACTACTATTAACCGTTTTGATTATAACCTGAAATGGGACCGTGCTACAGAAGCTGGTAGCCTGGTTGTAAGCAAAGAAGTTGAAGTAACTATTAAAGTTGAATTGGATAAGGCAAAATAATTTTGTGTTGTTTATTATGAGAAAGCCCCGCTTATTTAGCGGGGCTTTTATTTTTTGGTTACCGGCTTTTATAACATCGGTCAGCAGTAGTTGCGTCGCACACTTGTGCTAAAGTATGTTTATGGTCAATAGTAAATGGCCCATAGCAATACCATTGACGATACACCATGGACCAATAACCGACTACTGTACAAGTGTGCGACGCAATGGGCGCCGGGCTATGTACAAAGGCTGGCTACCTAAATATCTTCTTCCCGCTCCAGCATCAGAATGGCACTTTGGGGAACGATGTAATACTTATCTCCTTCATATGCCACTTCAGTTCCGCCACTTAATAAAAAAATGGCAAGGTCTCCTTCTTTTGCCTGTAGTGGAACGTATTTTACCTGGTCTTCTTCTGTTTTCCAGGGCTCATCATCAACCGGCATGGGTATGGCATAACCGGGGCCGGTTTTAATTATATAACCTTGCTGTACTTTTTCTTTTTCCTGCACACCGGGTGGCAGGTATAAGCCACTTTCGGTTCTTTCGTTGGGTTTAGCCGGTCTTATTAATACCCGGTCTCCTATTACAATTAGTTTTTTAAACTTATTGTCTGAAGTAATGTGTAAGGCCATAAACGTTGTTTAAAAGATAAAGTTACAATACATAATTATTAACAAAATATTACGCGGCAAATGTAGCAAGGCCTAAATGATTTAATTTTATTTGTATAAGCCCCCGGGGCACTATTTATTTATGATTTAAAATTTACAATCATGGAAGGTACAAAAGCAAAACTCTTATTGTGTGAAGATGATCCTAACCTGGGTTTGGTGTTGAAGAATTATTTAGAGTTAAACGATTATGATATTACGTTAGAAAGGGATGGCCGTTTAGGGTTGGCA
>JANRMC010000049.1:0-11178 GCA_033761915.1 Flavihumibacter sp. | reverse complement strand
TCCGGGTTGGGAATGTATGAGCTGTACATCAACGGTAAAAAAATCGGCGACCAGGTACTGGCGCCCAATCCAACCGATTACCGTAAATCTTTTTTTTACAACACACATGATGTAACCAGGCAAATTAAAGCTGGAAAAAATGCTATTGCAACGGTATTGGGCAATGGTCGTTTTTTTACCATGCGGCAGAATTACAAAACCCAAAAGCACAACACATTTGGTTACCCCAAATTATTGCTGCAATTAGAAATTGAATATGCAAATGGAACAAAGCAAACAATAGTAAGCGATGAAAGCTGGAAATTAAATGTAGATGGCCCGATAAGAACCAACAATGAATACGATGGCGAAGAATATGATGCCAGTAAAGAATTCAATGGCTGGACAATAGCAGGCTTTAACGACGGCCAATGGTTACAGCCTGAACTAGTGGAAGCACCCAAGGGAAAGATAACCGCACAAATGAGTGAGCCGATGAAAGTGATGCAGACAATTACACCTGTTTCCATAAAAACCATGAGCGGCGGAAGATATATTATTGACATGGGGCAAAACTTTGCAGGCTGGCTGCAATTGAAAAATATTAAAGGCAAAAAAGGCGAAGCGATTAAACTGCGTTTTGCAGAAAGCTTGCAAACTAATGGTGAATTGTTTGTGGCAAACCTGAGAGATGCAAAGGTTACAGATATATACACATTCGGTAATACTGCTTTAGGGGACAGAGGCTGGGAACCTTCATTTGTCTATCATGGTTTTCGTTATGTGGAAGTAAGCGGTTTTCCCGGTGTGCCTTCTGTTAATAATTTTTCTGGTAAGCTGGTATATGATGCATTGGAAACAACGGGTTCATTTCAATCGTCTAACACAACGTTGAATATAGTTTATAAAAATGCCTGGTGGGGCATTGCTTCCAATTATAAAGGAATGCCGGTTGATTGCCCACAGCGAAACGAACGGCAGCCATGGTTAGGAGACAGAGTGATTGGCGCCATGGGTGAAAGTTATTTGTTTGGTAATGCAAACTTGTATGCAAAATGGATGGATGATATTCAGCAATCGCAAACTGCCGAAGGAGCAATACCGGATGTAGCACCTGCTTTCTGGAACTATTACAGCGACGATGTTACCTGGCCTGCGGCATTTATCACCATCAGTAATCATTTATACAACCAGTATGGAGATATTAAACCGATAGAGAAAAATTATGCATCCATGAAAAAATGGATGTGGTACATGAGGAATAAATATTTGGTGAATGATATAATGACGAAAGATAAATACGGCGACTGGTGTGTGCCTCCGGAAGATTTACACCTGATACATGCAAAAGACAGCAGCCGTTTAACCGATGGCAAACTGATTGCATCGGCATATTATTTCAAACTGCTGTCGTACATGCAGCGTTTTGCCAAACTCACCGGCAACGATGCAGACACTAAAGAATATGTTGATTTGGCAGACAGGATGCGTATTGCTTTTCAGCAAAAATTTTATAATGCTTCAAAACAATGTTATTCCAACAATACCATTACCGCTAACCTGCTGCCATTGTATTTTGGTATCTGCCCTGATTCGTTGAGAGAAAAAGTATTCACCAATATTTATAACAAAATTAAAATTGAAAGCAAGGGGCATATCAGCACCGGTTTAATTGGTACGCAATATTTGTTCAGAGGTTTAACGGAGTACAATCAAAACGAGTTGGCTTATACCATTGCATCAAACAATACTTATCCAAGCTACGGTTATATGGCTGCCAACGGCGCCACCACCATTTGGGAGTTATGGAATGGCAACACCGCCGACCCCAACATGAACAGCCAGAACCATGTAATGATGCTGGGTGATTTACTCATTTGGTACTACGAAAATTTAGCTGGCATCCGCAGCGATAAAACAGAAGTGGGCTTTAAGAAAATAATTATGAAGCCGACTGTGCCTGCAGGATTAGATTTTGTAAAAGCATCTTACAAAAGTTTGCATGGTATTATTAAGAGTGAATGGAAAAACAGCATCAGTAAATTTGAATGGAGTATTACCATTCCTGCCAATACAAAAGCAACGGTGTACATACCTGCCGCAAATGCAGAAGAAATTACAGAAGGCGGTAAGCCAATTGCAGGTAATGCCGATGTAAAATTTATTAAAATGGATAAAGGTGCTGCGGTGTTTGAAATTGCATCCGGTTCTTATTCATTTGTGCGGAATAAAAAATGGAAACAGGGTATTGTAAAAGATGAATTCATTTTTGAACGGGCATCCTTCCCAGAAAGCCATGCTACCACTATTGCAGAAACACCGGACGGTTTAATTGCTGCATGGTTTGGCGGAACAAAAGAAGGCAACAAAGATGTTTGTATCTGGACAAGCCATTTAATAAACAATCAATGGACAGCGCCGGTAAAAGTTGCTGATGGTGTAATGAATGATTCAACAAGGTATGCTTGTTACAATCCTGTTTTGTTTTATGCACCCGATGGAGAGTTGTTATTGTTTTATAAAATTGGCCCCAATGTAGCAGGCTGGACGGGCTGGATGATACGCAGCAAAGACAATGGGAAAACATGGAGTGCAAGAGAAGCATTACCCGAAGGGTTTTTAGGCCCGATAAAAAATAAGCCTGAATTAATTAATGGCGTATTGCTTTGCCCCAGCAGTACAGAAAAAGGCGGCTGGAAAGCACATATTGAATTTACAACAGACAATGGCCGCACATGGACGAAGAGTGCAGATATTAACGACGGCACTATTATGCAGGCCATTCAGCCCAGTATTTTAAAACATAAAGATGGCCGTTTACAAATTCTTTGCCGCAGCCGTAACACAACCATTAACGAAAGCTGGAGCAGCGATAAAGGAAAAACATGGAGTGCCATGAAAGCATCTGCATTACCTAATAATAATTCTGGTACCGATGCAGTAACGTTGAACGATGGCAGACAATTACTGGTGTACAATCATACATTACCCAATGATAGCTTGGTGAAAGGCAAAGGTCCGAGAACACCATTGAATGTGGCGGTGAGTAATGATGGTGTTAAATGGTTTGCTGCAACAGTGCTGGAAGATTCACCCATCAGCCAGTATTCTTATCCCAGTGTTATACAAACAAAAGATGGATTGGTGCATATTGTATATACATGGAGAAGAGAAAGAGTAAAACATGTGGTAATTGACCCATCAAAATTAGAACTGAAAGAAATTGTGAACCAGCAATGGCCGGGAGTGGTGAATATAGCGGGAAAGACGGGTGATGATTAGGATAGAAACGCTGATGACACAGATAATACAGATAGAAACGGATATTATCAGTGCAAATCCGCTTTATCAGCGTTATCCGTGTTTCTATTATTTTTAATTACGATTGCATAAATGAACAACCTTCCCTTAATTGATATTGCTATAATTATTTTTTATCTGCTGGCCATGGTGGGTATTGGTTTTTATTTTTCTAAAAAGAATAAAAATACCGAGCAGTTTACCAAGGCATCAGGAAAAATTCCGGGCTGGGCAATCGGGCTTTCTATTTACGCCACATTTTTAAGCAGCAATACTTTTTTGGGCAATCCCGGTAAAGCGTTTGGCAGCAACTGGAATGTTTTTGTATTCAGTATTTCTATGCCGCTGGCAGCATGGGTAGCCACCAAATGGTTTGTGCCTTTTTACAGAAAGACGGGTGAAATTTCAGCTTACACCAATTTAGAGAAACGTTTTGGCCCTTGGGCAAGAACGTATGCAGTGGTTTGTTTTCTATTAACACAGTTTGCAAGAATGGGAACGATTTTTTTCGGCATGGCATTAAGCCTGCAGGCACTCACCGGTTTTAGCATGCAAAGCATTATGATGGTGATGGGGCTTTGCATAATTATTTACACCGTACTCGGCGGTATGGAAGCAGTGATATGGACAGAAGTAGCACAGGGAATAATAAAAACACTGGGCGCCTTGCTCATTTTGTATCTGGTGATAAAACAAATTCCCGGTGGGTTTAATAAAGTAATGCAGATTGCAAAAGCAGATAATAAATTCAGTTTGGGGAGCACCAATTTTAATTTTACACAACCTACTTTTTGGGTAGTGCTGCTCTATGGTTTTTTTATCAACCTTAATAATTTTGGTATGGACCAGAATTATATTCAGCGGTATCACACAGCGGCATCTGAGAAACAAGCAAGTAAATCTGTTTGGTTATGTGTGTGGATGTATGTGCCGGTTTCGCTGCTGTTTGTAATCATCGGTACATCCTTGTATTCATTTTATCAAACACAACCCGATTTAATTGACCCGGTAAAAATAAAACTGGCAACGGAAAAATTGGGTGCTGCTGTATCCTCACAACAAATACAGGAACTGGCTGTAACATTTAAACCGGCGGATTATGCAGACAAAGTATTGCCTTATTTTATGGTAACAAAAGTGCCCACCGGTTTATTAGGTTTAATCGTGGCTGCTATTTTATCTGCCGCCATGAGCACCATCAGCAGCAACATGAATGCCAGTGCCACGGTGTTTACCATGGATATTTATAAAAAATATTTTGGCAAAGAAGCTACCGATAAAAAGCAATTGCAAACATTACATATAGCCACGGTAGTATTTGGTTTAATTGGTTTAAGTGCGGGGCTTGCTATGATTGGCGCCAAAAGTTTGTTAGATACCTGGTGGAAACTCTCCGGCATTTTTGCAGGTGGTATGCTCGGATTATTTTTATTGGGCTTAATCAGCCGGCAGGCAAAGAATGCAGCTGCCATTGCCGCCACCATTATTGGTGTGCTGGTTATTTTATGGATGACTTTTAGTGAAAATATTCCGAAAGGGTATTTACGAAGCAGCCTGCACAACAATATGATAATTGTGGTGGGAACGCTGACGATTTTTTTAACAGGGGTTATAATTGCAAAATTGAATGAGGCTAAAAATAATAATGACTCCAAAGCCCCCCTTTAGGGGATGGGGGCAGTAAAATCATACAGCATGATAGTGTTATTTTCCATCTTTCAGCCGGACTAAAAAATTAAATTTATGCTTTCTAAAAAAGCTTGAAATATGAGTGAAAAGAAGTTTGTGCCGGTAATGATAACACCGTTTACTGATAATCTTGAAATAGATTACAATGCCCTGGCCGGTTTAATTGAGTTTTATCTGGCCGCAGGTGTAAAAGGCCTTTTTGCCAATTGCCTCAGCAGTGAAATGTTCAGCATCACTTCGGCAGAACGGCTACAGCTTACACAGTTTATAGTAAAGCAGGTAAATGGACGGGTGCCGGTTGTGGCTACAGGTTCCTTTGGCAGCACTCTTACAGATAAGGCAGCTTTTATTAAACAGATTTATGATACCGGCGTAAGCGGTGTAATTTTAATTACCAGTCATTTTGCCGCACCCGCAGATACAGACGGGCAATTGCTTAAAAACATAGAAACTTTATTGCAGCAAACCGGCACTATTCCTCTTGGTTTGTATGAGTGCCCTGCGCCATATAAACGCATTTTGTCTCCGCAGGTATTTGCACAGTTAATGAAAACCGGCCGTTTCATTTACCATAAAGATACTTGCTTGGATGTGGCACAGATAAAGTTGAAATTGCAGCAATTGCCTGCAAACACTGCCATGGAATTTTATGATGCACACACACCCAATGCTGTGCAATCCATACAAGCAGGTGCCAGAGGAATGTCTTCTATCAGCGGTAATTTTTATCCGGAAATAATGGTGTGGATGTGCGACAATGCCGCTAACCCCGCCATGCAAGATGCAGTGCATTGGCTGCAGCAGCAACTGAATAAAGCAGACCCGCTCATTCATCAGGCATATCCGTTAAGTGCTAAATATTTTCTGCATAAAAGGGGTTTGCCTGTGCGTATCATTAGCCGTACGGCTGTGCTGGATCTGACGCCGGAGCAACAATTAATACTGGATGAAATACATACCAATTTTTACTTGTGGTGTGAGAAATTAAATATTAAACCTGTTAGTGTGCAGTAATTGGTAAAGTAGAACAAACCTTTAGCTGCTATTAAATAAAAATGCTGTATGAATATGTTTTCTTTTTATGTGCCGGGCTGTATTACTACTATCATGCTTTTGTTGCGTCGCACACTTGTACTGCAACAATTCTATTCAGCATTTGCTAATTTTCTGCTGTTTATTAAAACATCATTAATAACAAGGTTTAAAAAACAATTTTTATTCGCACTTACTAAAGCCTCCTGTAGGGGATTTGGGGGTTTCCTTTTATGTCTTTTGTGGTTCAACTCTATTTCACAAGATCTAAACACAGAAAATCAGTTTGCAAAACCTTTAAAGCAGGTACTAAACGAGGTACAAAAAAGATATGGCGTACAAATAAAATTTGCAGACAGTATGGTTGCCAACAAAACCGTAACCTATGCCGATTGGAAATACCGCAGCGATGTAGATGCCACCCTCGACAATATTTTAAAACCGCTGGAACTAAAGGTTAAAAAAGAAAAAGACAAAGTATATAAACTCAGTAATTATGAATATTATCGCTGGGAGGTGAAAGATGGCTGGGCCGAACTCGACCGCATTGCAGCACAATACAAAACGGTGGAAGAATGGGAACAACGCAAAGCTGCTTTAAAACCCTGCTTACTGGAAGCATTGCAATTAACAAAACTGCCAGCCAGAGTAAATACCCCACCCATTAAAGCCAATTTCAGAAAACAAAATGGTTATACCATTGAAAATATAGCTATAGAAATTTTACCCGGTGTTTGGGTAAATGGTTCTTTATACAAACCAGAAAAGTATAAAGGCAAAATTCCTGTAGTGCTGCATCCGCAGGGCCATTGGGATAAACACCGTTACCGTGCCGATTGCCAGTATACGTCTGCTGCCATTGCCAAAATGGGGGCAATGCTTTTCAACTACGATATGTTTGCGTATGGTGAATCTATGCTGCAGGTGAAATTTGAAGACCACCGTCAAAGCCTGGCAATGACATTGCAAACACTGGCCAGCATAAGAATACTGGATTATCTATTGGCACAAAAAGATGCAGACACCAGCCGTGTAGCCATTGTTGGTGGCAGTGGCGGCGGCACACATACGGTGTTTATGGCGGCATTGGATAAAAGAATAAAGGTATCGGCACCGGTGGTAAACCTTTCCTCTTATTTTTATGGTGGCTGTCCTTGTGAAAGCGGGCAGGATGTGCATGGCTGTATGGGACGAACCGATAATTTAGAAATTGCTGCCATGGCAGCACCGCAACCGCAACTGGTGGTAAGTGATGGTGGCGACTGGACTGACCGCATGCCCGAACACGATTTGCTGTATCTGCAAAAAATATATGGCTGGTATGACAAGGCGGAAAATTTAACCAATGTGCATTTGGCCAATGAAAAACATGATTTTGGTTTCAATAAACGCAAAGCGGTGTATGAATTTTTTGCAAAACACTTGAACCTGAATTTGAAAGCCATCCAGGCAACTGACGGAAGTATTGTTGATACCGCCATTATTCTGGAACCAGAAAATGCTTTTTATGTTTTTGGAGATAAAGGAGAACAACTGCCACCAAATGCGGTAAAAGGTTTTGACAATATTCAAAAACAGTTTTACGATGAAGTGGAAAAAGCAAGAACCAGCCAGCGTTATAAAATTGGTTTAATTGATTTGATGTTACTGAAAAGACAAAAGCTGGGTGCTATTACTTTAACTGCACAATTAAAAGCCGATGGGGTGGAAGTGGATATGGGAGGCTTAGGCAACCGCCCCACTTTTGAAAATGCATTGCTCACCGATTCTGTAAGGGAGCTATTTTTAAAAACTGCCAAAGAACAAAAGGTGGAAATATTTTCCTTGGCTATGACGGGGTATTATGCACAAAGTTTTTGCGGCAGAGAAGAATATAAACGCAGCATTGCAGATTGTATAAAAACCATGCAGCTTATGAATGTGAAAACAGCTTTCCTGCCGTTGGGTGTGCAATGCGATTTGAAGAAGACGCCTGCTGTAAGAGATTCTGTTATTGCAAGATTAAAAATAGCTGGTAAAATGGCGCAAGATGCCGGTGTGGTTATTGGTATTGAAACGGCTTTATCTGCCAAAGAAGAAGTGCAGTTGCTGAAAGAAATTAATTCACCGGCTATAAAAATTTATTTCAACTTTAGTAACCCGTTAAAAGAAGGAAGGGATTTGACTGGTGAATTAAAGATTTTAGGTAAGGACAGAATTTGCATGATACATGCCACCAACAAAGACAGTGTATGGCTGCAAAACGACCCGCAGATTGATATGTACAAAGTAAAAAAATGTTTAGACGAAATGGGTTACACTGGCTGGCTGGTAATTGAGCGCAGCCGCGATGCAAAAAAACCTTCTGATACAAGGTATAATTATGGGGCGAATGTGGCCTATATGAAGAAAGTGTTTCAATTGGCGGAGGAATGAACAGAACCCTGAAGTGTGCGACGCAACGGTGTTGAGCCGAAGATATGCGGCCGGCTACATAAATAACAAAATTGTACATTAAAAAAACGAAAACATACAGGAAAAGGCCCTACGGTACAGGACAATTTGAGGTCAGTTAGTTGTATTTTACAAGCTAATTGAATGCTGCATATGAAACAGTTGTCTTGTTTACTGCTTGTATGTTTTTTGGTTTCTGCCATTGCGGTGAATGCAGCTGATATTTATGTGTCTACAACTGGCAAAGCCAGCAACCCCGGCACCAAGGAAAACCCACTGGCTACTTTGCAAGCAGCCATCCGTAAAGCAAGAAATTTAAGACGACTGAATGATGCAACTGCAAAAGATGATATTCATATTATTTTAAGGGGTGGTAATTACCAGGTTTTAGAAACAATTGTTATAAGGCCGGAAGATAATGGCACAAGAGAAAGCGCAACTTTTATTGAGGCAGCGGAGAATGAGAAGCCTGTTTTAAGCGGTGGTGTACAAATAGGCAATTGGAAAAAAATAACAGTGCCTGTTGCAGGATTGCATAAAAAATATCAACAACAAATTTGGGTGGCCGATGTGCCGCAGGTAAACGGCAACAATTTTAATTTTCGCCAACTGTGGGTGAATGATGTGAAAGCGGTGAGAGCAAAATCGAGTAACGGCGATGCCATGCTGCGTATTTTAAACTGGAACAAAGCTGAAGCAGCTTGTGTGATACCAACGCTGGCGTTTCAAAATCTGGATAAAACAAAAGGTGTTGAATTATTTATTCACCAATGGTGGGAAATTGCCAACCTGCGGGTGAAGAAGGTGCAGGTAATGGGCGACAGCACTAAACTGTTTTTTCATCAACCCGAAAGCAAAATACAAAATGAACACCTCTGGCCGGCGCCGTGGTTGAATGCAGCAACTGGCAACTCTGCTTTTTATTTAACCAATGCCATTCAGTTTTTAGATGAACCCGGCGAATGGTATTTAGATAATGAACAACACAAAATTTATTACTGGCCAAGAAGCAATGAGAATTTAATCACAGCAAATGTGGTGGCACCATTTACTGAAACACTATTAAGTATTGAAGGAACTATTGATAATCCTGTTAAGAATGTAGTGATTGATGGCATTTCTTTTCAGCATACAGGCTGGTTGCGGCCATCTTTACAAGGCCATGTGCCACACCAGATGGGTTTATATATGACTGAAGCATATAAATTAAAACCGGCAGGTACAGCAACAAAGCCCGGATTAGATAACCAGGCATGGGTTGGCAGGCAGGCTGCAGCAGTTGAAATGAGTTATACTGACAGGACAAGAATTAAGAACTGTTCTTTTCTTCACTTAGCGGCAACAGGCGTTGATTTGAAGAAAGGTGTGCAGGATAATATGACGAAGAATAATTTGTTTAGTGATATTGGCGGCACGGCGATACTGGCCGGTAATTATGGCGATGAAGGAAGGGAAATTCATTTACCATTTAATCCCAAAGATGAGAGAGAGAAATGCGATGTAATTTTTATTGAAAATAATTTCATCACCAATGCTACTAATGAAGATTGGGGTGCTGTTGGTATTGGCTGTGGTTTTGTAAGCCGAACAAGCATCCGGCATAACGAAATTGAAAATGTTTCTTACAGCGGCATTAGTTTGGGCTGGGGCTGGTCGCCGGAAGCAAACATGATGAAGAATAACCGGATTGTTGCCAATAAAATTCATCACTACGGTAAATGGAATTATGATTGCAGCGGTATTTATACATTAAGTGCACAACAGAATTCTATAATTGAAGACAATTATATTGACAGTATTTACAAATCACCCATTGCACATTTACCATCGCACTGGTTTTATATTTATACGGATGAAGGCTCGTCTTTTTTTTCCGTGAAAAACAACTGGACACCCTCACAAAAATATTTGCAAAATGCCAATGGGCCGGGTAATGTGTGGAGTAATAATGGGCCGCAGGTGCATGACAGCGTAAAACAGAACGCTGGGCTGGAAAAACGGTTTCAATATTTAACAGCTAATAAAACGGCAAAAGCGGCAGCAATAAATGAAGAACACAACGAAGTAATTGAACTGGTGGTGAAAGAAGGCAAACAACTGGATTTGGAAAAACTAAAAGTCCTGCTCGCAAAAAACAATATGGACAGCACGGCCATTTATCATTGGAAAAACCATTATGTGATTTTTTCTACAGTGCAGGATTTGGGTGTGATGGAAGGAAGAATACGAAATAATTTTCCTGAAGCGGAAGTGAAAGCTTATCACAATATGTTTTATGAATACAGTAAGAAAAGGAATTGTGATGATAAAACAGTGGCAAAGGAATGGACACATATTTTATTAACGGCCAATTTAGTGGCTGATAGAAAAATGCAGCAGGAATACCTGGATTATCATACCACGCAGTTTGAAAAATGGCCGGATATTTCTAAAGGATTTTGCAATGCTGATTTTCAGCAGTTGCTCATTTTTAAAAATGACAGGCAGTTGGTTTTAGTCATCAGCATACCTAAAGGAAAAACGCTGGATGAACTGAATCCAAAAACAATAGAGAACAACCCGAAGATGATTGAGTGGAATAAAATAATGGGTAAATACCAGGAAGGAATTGAGGGGACGAAACCAAATGAAACGTGGGTCTTTTTAAATCAGTTATGAGTTATAAGTGATAAGTATCAAGGTGTACTCAACTCATAACTCATAATTCATAACTTATAACTAATGAAATATGTTAAACATCGGAAT
>JANRMC010000048.1:0-27499 GCA_033761915.1 Flavihumibacter sp. | reverse complement strand
GTTGGTAAAGTGTGGGGCTTTGATGGTAAGAGTATGCTGCTGGCCATTTTATTATTGCTGGAAGGCATCGGCCTGATATGGTTTGCAAAAGCTGGCAATATAGGCATGGCAATTTTTATGATGTTCTTTTTTGGGTTGAGTTTGAAAATGGCGAATGGCGCTACTTACAGTTTGGTGCCTTTTGTAAGTCCGATTGCAGTGGGCAGTGTGGCGGGCATTGTAGGCGCTGGTGGTAATATTGGTGCCATGCTGATTGCTTTTATGTTTAAAGCAAAAGCAGTACATGCCACCAAAGAAGTAGTGGAAAATGGTGTAACAAAAACAAAAGACTTGATTGACTATACTGCGGCCTTTACATTGCTGGGTTATATCATTCTAGGTATTGGTGTAGGGGTATTTATTTTTAGAACGATTACTGCCAGAAAAAATACAGAGGCAAAGGATTTAGTTGTTGCACCTTTTGTAACCCCCTCTGCCCCATAAAGGGGGCACCAGCGGAGTTAGAAGCAAAGATTAAGTTTTAAAAAAGGCAGCAGAGTGGGTCACTCCTTAAAGAGTGGCTGAACCGTTGAAAGAAAGAATGGTGTTCAAAGATGAGAGTGCCTGTGTATGACACAATTAAAGTTCAGTAAAGTGATAATGCACAAGTGTGCGACGCCACTGAAGATGATTAAAGAACTACTGTCCGTAACAAAAGAAAATAAATTTGAGCGAAGCGAAATTAAATAACGGTTATAAAACAACCTGCTGCTATTGCGGTGTGGGTTGCGGCATTGTGGTGCAGAAAGATGCATTGGGGCGCATTACTGTTGAAGGAGATAAAAATCACCCGGTAAATAAAGGCATGCTGTGCAGTAAAGGCATGAACCTGCACTATACGGTAAATGATAAAAGCGACCGCTTGCTGTATCCTGAAATGCGTTACAGCCGTAATCAGCCGAGGCAAAGAGTGAGTTGGGATGCAGCACTGGAACGTACTGCTGCAGTTTTTAAAACCTTTATTGATAAATACGGGCCGGACAGTGTGGCATTTTATGCCAGCGGCCAATGTTTAACAGAAGAGTATTATGTGGTTAATAAACTGATTAAAGGTTTTATTGGCAGCAATAATATTGATACCAACAGCCGCTTGTGTATGAGCAGTGCGGTGGTGGGTTATAAAATGAGTTTGGGTGAAGACAGTGTGCCCGTTAGTTATGATGATTTGGAATTGTGTGATGTAATTTTTGTAGCGGGAGCCAACCCTGCATGGTGCCATCCTATTTTATGGCGCAGGGTGGAAGCGGCGAGAGAAAAAAATCCGGATTTAAAAATTATTGTGAGCGACCCACGCAAAACACAAACCTGCAGCATGGCCAATGTGCATTTGCAGTTAAACCCCGGTACGGATATTACACTGCATCATGCAATAGGAAGATGTTTGATTGAAGAAGGGCAAATTGATTTTGATTTTATTAATGATAACACCAATGGTTTTGAAGACTACCGCAAAAAAGTTTTTGAAAGAACCATTGAAGAAGCCGCTACTATTTGTGGGGTGAGTGAAAATGATATTCGGCTTGCTGCATTATACATTGGCAATGCAAAAGGTTTTATTACTATGTGGACGATGGGGCTGAACCAAAGTGTGATTGGTGTAAATAAAAATTTATCACTCATTAATTTGAATTTGATTACCGGGCAAATTGGTAAACCCGGCGCTGGCCCGTTTTCACTAACAGGGCAGCCCAATGCAATGGGTGGAAGGGAAGTGGGAGGTTTAAGCAATTTATTACCGGCTCACCGTGATTTATTAAATGAGTCACACCGCAACGAAGTAGAAACTTTTTGGCAAGTGCCGTTGGGGAAAATCCCTGCAAAGCCCGGCTTAACGGCTACTGAAATGTTTGATGCGTTGAATGATGGCAAATTAAAAGCCATCTGGATTTTATGCACCAACCCTTTAATCAGTATTCCGGATGTGCGCAAAGCAGAAGAAGGATTGAAGAAAGCAAAGTTTGTGGTGGTGCAGGATGTAACGAATAAATTGGAAACATTACAATACGCCGATGTGGTATTGCCTGCTGCAGCATGGACGGAGAAGGAAGGCACCATGACAAACGCAGGAAGATACATTTCTCATTTAGAAAAAATTACCGATGCACCCGGTGAAGCATTGCCTGATGCAGAAATTATTTGCCGCTTCGCAAAAAAGATGGGCTATCATGGTTTTGAGTTTAACAGCTTTGCAGATATTTATGCAGAACATGCGGCATTAACAAAAGGAACAAATATTGACATCAGCGCTTTGAGTTATGAAGTATTGAAAGAAAAGAGGGCGGTGCAATGGCCGTATAAAGCAGAAAGTTTAAAGCATGAAGCGGAAAGCGGAAAGCGATATTATGGCACTCCGAGATTATTTACTGACAAGAAGTTTTTTACCCCTTCGCAAAAAGCAAATATTCATTCCTTTGGAGATGCGAATGAAAGTGAAGCGGTGAATGAAAAACATCCGTTGATTCTTACCACGGGCCGCATACGAGACCAATGGCATACAAGAAGCAAAACCGGTAAAGTAAATAAACTCAACCAGCACATCAGCGAATCGTATTTGGAAATTAATCCTGCTGATGCAGCAAAACGCCACATTAAAGAAAACGATGTGGTGGAAGTGTTTAATGCCAGAGGCAATGCAAGAGTAAAAGCAAAATTTAGTGAAGACATAAAACCCGGCGTGGTATTTATGCCCATGCACTGGGGCAAAGTGCTCAACAGCGATTTAAACCGGGCAAATAACCTTACCAATAATTTAGTTGACCCAAAAAGCAAAGAGCCCGATTTTAAATTTACTGCGGTTGAAGTGCAGTTGTATAAAAAGTCCAAACAAAAAATTATTGTGGTGGGTGCAGGCGCCGGTGCTTGTGGTTTTGTAAAAAGTTACCGGGCATTAAATACAGAAGATGAAATAGAAATTTTCAGCAAAGAAAATTTTCCTTTTTACAACCGTGTACTGCTGCCCGATTATATCAGCGGTGTATTGCCCTGGCATAATTTAATTAAGATGACGGACGATGAGGAACATGATTACCGCATTAAACTGCATCGTGGCGTAAGCATTTCAACAATAGATAAAGAAAATAAAACGGTTACAGATAGCAACGGTATCACACATACTTATGATGTATTGCTGATGGCTACGGGCAGCCGTGCTTTTATGCTGAAAGATGTGCCGCCGCTGCATGGAATTTTTACCATGCGCAGCAGAACAGATGCCGATAGTTTTAAAGCACATGTTAAACCAGAAAATGGAAGAGTGATAATTGTTGGCGGTGGTTTGTTAGGCATTGAGTTGGCAGCATCGCTCCGTGAAGTGAATGTGGAGGTAACGATTATTCAGCGTATCTCCCGTTTAATGGACCGGCAACTGGACCCGCTGGGCAGTCAGTTACTGCATGAAGAACTTACCAGCAAGGGTGTTGAAATTTTTTACAACGATGAGATAGACCGCTTTCTGGGAGAAAAAAATATTGATGGCGTACGGTTAAAAAGTGGTTTGTTAATTAACTGCCAGGCTTTGGTAATTGCCATTGGCACCGTGCCAAATATTGAAGTGGTAAAAGCCGCCGGCATTGAATGTAAACGTGGCGTGGTGGTGGATGAATATTTACGCACCAGCGAAGAAAACATTTTTGCCATTGGAGAAATTGCCGAGTTCAAAGGTTTCTTGTATGGTATTACAGCCGCTGCTGAACAGCAGGCAGAAATTGTAGCCCGTTATTTATGTGGAGATATTGCCAAATATTACCAGGGCAGTTTGCTCATGAACATTTTAAAAATGCACGGTACTGATTTGTGTTCTTTGGGTTTGGCCGAAGTGCCTGCTAACGACCCGGCATATGAAGAAATTGTTTTTATAGATAAAGCCAAGCGCTACTACAAAAAGTGCATTGTACATAACGATAAACTGGTTGGCGCTATTTTAATTGGAGACAAGAGTGAGTTTTTAGAATTCCGCAACCTGATTGAAAACAAAATGGAGCTGAGTGAAAAGCGTTTGCAATTACTGCGCAGTGGTAAAACTGCTGAGCCGGTCATTGGCAAATTAGTTTGCAGTTGCAATAATGTGGGCGAAGGCAACTTGATTAATAAAATAAAAGATGGCTGTAAAGACCATTTGCAATTGTGTCAGTTAACCGGGGCCGGAATGGGTTGCGGCAGTTGCCGGCCGGAGGTGAAAGCAATTTTAGATGCGCAGGTAAATGTGCTGAAAAAAGAGGAAACAGTAGTAATTGTTTAAAACAAGTAGGTAGCCGGCAGTTGTAACTGAATGCAGCAGTTGTTGCGTCGCACCCTTCAGCAAAAAAACGCTATTGAACTATGAACGAAATAGATTCATATAAAAAATTCTTGAATCCCCCTTTAGGAGAAAGGGGCTACTTTGACTTTGAAGAAGACTTTGTAGAAAAGAATATGCGTTGTATACCCATGATAGTACGTTTTAAAATGGATGCTGCGGGCATTAAGTTAAAGCTGGCTGAGTGGAACCGATTTAGCACTTTAGAAAAAATTATTTTAGCTACGCGTCGGGCTGCAACCCCGCAGGAAATTGATGCATACCATCAGTACCTTGTAGGGTTAATAAGAAAGCATACCGATGCAGAAGCAACCACTCTGGCAATTGAAGCAACACCGGCATGGAGTATATTAAACACCATACCGGACATGCTGCAGGAAAAAGCAACAGAAAGTGGTTGGAAGATACATACCGCACAATGGCAGCAGTTAACCAACCTGCAGCGTTTTGCATTATTAAAATTGTGCAGGCCGGGGCATGAAAACAAAAACTTTCCAAAAGCTATGAAGGAGTTTGGATTGGCTACGGCCCAATAGCAACACAAAAGATGAAAGGATTGCGACGCAACGATGTTGCCTGAAGAACAAATGCTGGTATAAAAAATAAACAATGAAAACAAGTTACAGCGTTAAGATAAACTTCATGGGCGGAATTATTTCTCCCGGTGATTTATATAACATACTGGTAGCCGCCACCAACGCCCACGTGTATCATATTCGTTTTGGACTGAGGCAGCAGTTGTTTATTGATATCAGTACTGAAATGCTGAATAGTTTTACCAATGAATTGGAAACGCTTGGCATTACCTACGAGTGTGATGCAGACCACTACCCTAACATTATTAGCTCTTATGCCGCAGAAGAAGTTTTTATTACAAAAACATGGCTGAGTGAAGGGGTGTATAAAGATATTTTTGACCTGGTAGATTATACACCAAGGCTTAAAATTAATGTGTCTGACAGTAACCAGAGCTTTACGCCTTTATTAACCGGTAATATTAATTGGGTAGCCTCGCCAGTGGCGCAGCATTTCTGGCATTTGTTTATACGCTTTCCTAAAACCAATGTGGTGTATGAATGGAAGGATATGGTGTACACCAATGATGTGGCACGCATGTCTAAACAAATTGAAACAGTAATTTTTGAAAACAAAGCCTTGTTTTACGATAACGCTACTGCCAGCGGAGATGCATTGTATAAACTGGTAAGCGATACTTCTTTTATAACCAAACCTGTGGAAGCGGCATTGCAATTACCCGCTTTTAACCTGCCTTACTATGAAGGGTTAAACCGATACAATAACAAATACTGGCTGGGTATTTACCGCAGGGATGAATTGTTCAGCATTGCATTTTTAAAAGATCTTTGCCTGCTTTGTTTGCAAACCAAAGTGGGTCAGGTATGCTCCACCCCATGGAAATCGCTCATTATAAAAGGTATTGAAGAAAAAGACCGCCAGTTATGGAACGATTTGCTGGCAAAACATCAGATAAATGTGCGCCATGCGGCCAATGAGTTAAACTTTCAGGTAGAAGATAACAGCAGCAAAGCCCTGGCCATTAAAAATTATGTGGTACAGCATTTAAGTGCAGATGATACACGCACCTTTGGTATTTGTGTGGGTATAAAAAGAAGAACCAAGAGCGAAGTATTCAGCAGCATATTAATACGCCGCCGGCCGCTGTTGCGTATTGGCCGTTTAGAACTTTTACATGTGTTTGATATTTTATGCGCCAAAGATTTTAACCCCAACGAAAGAACCGGACTGGTGTTTAGCCGCAGCAATCCAAAATCTTTATTGCCAGAACAATTAAGAAGAGCCATACTGGCATTTTACAGTTACCAGCAAAAACAAATTGTTCCGGCAGCAGGCAAAAAAACACCGGCTAAAGAAAAAGAAGTGGCAAATGAACTGGCAGGCGTGGTATACCAGTGCCAGCATTGTTTAACAGTGTATGATGAGCAACTGGGTGATGCAGAAAATGGTATTGCCGCAGGCACCAGCTTTAGCAGCTTGCCACAATCGTATAGCTGCGCTGTTTGCGAAGCCCCTAAAGAAGATTTTGAAATGGCAGAAAGAAAAAAGTTTGTATTACAAGCCGTTTAATTCGGCATGGGCATTAAAATTACGAAAGCAGTTTTTCTTTTCGGCAGGTAAGGGCAATACAGCCACTTGTATTTGTTCCAGCATAAACTTCATGCTATGCCGCAGCAATTTTCCGGAGAGATGTAGTTGATGAATATGGTGCAGTGCTGCAGCAGTATATATTGCACAAAGTGGTTCAGGGGCACCATCATTATTAAATAAACAGGCTGCTGGCTGCTGTGTTCTATAAAAAGCAATCAGTTCATTTAATAAACCAGCTTCCATCAGCGGCATATCGCAGGCCAGCACCAGCAAATCTTCCTGCGGGTATTGTAAGTGTACAGACAGTACACCACATAAAGGCCCTTTCAAATCAAGTAACGGTTCATCCTGCACCAATAATTTTTTATCAAAAAAGATTTCATAGGCCTCTTGTTGTTGTGCATTTACTGAAAGCACATATTGCAAATTTACCGCAGCTATTTTATCAACTGCTGTTTGCGCCCAGGTGCTGGCATGTAATTTAAGCAAGCCTTTGTCGCTTCCCATTCGCATGCTTTGTCCGCCACACAATACTACGCCCAGCATAATTAAGCTTTACAGGTGATGAGGTTTGGTATCAGAATGACCCAGGCTTTTACCCGGCGCCACCACATCCCTTACCAGTTGTTTTAATTCTTTTATTTCCGGAAAGCCGCCATACTCTTTACGGTCAAAAACTTTTGCATTGTTTACATGAATAGTGTAGCGGCCACTAATTTCACTGGGCACCAGTGTAACTGCTTTTACATCCCCTTCAAAAGTTGTTAAAAACTCCTGCGCCATATAAGCAGCCCGTAACAGCCAATGGCATTTTGGGCAATATTCAATTGTTATAACTGGTTGCATAAAGTATTAATATTGTAATCAAATTTAGTTGTTATTTAAATATAGCTGAATGTATTATTTATGTATCCGGTAGCGGTAAGTAAAGACAACAGTTGTTGCTTGTTGAAAACCCCACAGGATTTGCGCATGGCTTTCGGGGCACCCTTCAACAACAGCACATCAGGCAGCACTAAACAAATTAAATGATTACAGTAAGCCAGTTATACATTTACCCAGTAAAATCATTAGGTGGCATTGCAGTGGCACAGGCATCTCTGACAGATCGTGGTTTTGAACACGACCGCCGCTGGATGCTGGTGGATGAGCAAAACCGTTTTTTAAGCCAGCGGGAATTACCAGCCATGGCCCTATTACAAACCACCCTGCATCCAAATGGCATAGCAATAAAAAATATAAATAACCCGGCAGCATCCATACTTATTCCATGGCAACCCGCTACTAATAACACAATTGCTGTAACCGTTTGGGACGATACCTGTGAAGCCATATTAGTAGACACTGCCATTGACGACTGGTTTAGCCAGCAACTACTGGTAAAATGCAAACTGGTGTACATGCCAGATGCATCGCTAAGAAAAGTAGATACCCGCTATGCATTGAATAATGAAATCACTTCTTTTTCAGACGGCTACCCCATCCTGCTGATTAGTGAGGCTTCTTTAGATGATTTAAACCAGCGCCTTCAAACACCGGTAACCATGCAGCATTTCCGGCCCAATCTTGTTATTAAGGGCTGTCTCCCTTATGAAGAAGATGAGATGGGTGAATTTGAGTTAAATGGAATTTCTTTTTGGGGTGTAAAGCTTTGTGCCCGCTGCGTGGTAACCACAATTAACCCTATAACCGCCACCAGAGGAAAAGAGCCGCTAAAAACACTGGCCACTTATCGCCAGCAGGATAACAAAATATTCTTTGGACAGAATATTCTTTATAATAAAAAAGGATTCATTCATGTAGGCGATAGCCTTACTATTACCCGGCGTATTGCAAAAAGGTTTTAATACTTTTGAGATAGTTTAAAATAAAACTGCCCGGGTTGGTTACCATGCCGGGTTTAAGGTATTAATGATTTTCACCGGCTTATATACCGTTGCCTGCCTTTAGATAACACCCGTTTGTATGGTGTAAAAAACAGTCTACTAATTTAGTAGGAAATGCATAATTTTGCCCTTCATGAGTAACCCGCAACCATTTAATTACGGCAGTTTTTTAACCCAAAAACTGGAGCAGCTAAAAACTGAAGGTAATTACCGTTACTTTTTAGAAGTAAATAAGAGTGCCCGGCATTTTCCGGCGTTTTACTTTGCCGATACCAACGGCAAACAACAGCATGCGGTTAACTGGTGCAGTAACGATTATTTAGGTATGAGCACCCATGAAGAAGTAATTTCTAAAATGGGTTTTGTGGCTCATAATAGTGGTACTGGCAGCGGAGGCACCCGTAATATCTCTGGCACTACCAATTATCATAAATCTCTGGAAGTGGTTTTGGCTGCCTGGCATAAAAAAGAAACAGCTTTATTGTTTAATGGTGCCTACCAGGCCAATGTTACCACATTGCAAACCTTGGGTAAAAACATACCCGGTCTCGTTATTTTATCAGATGAGAAAAATCATGCTTCCATTATAGAAGGCATCAGAGGCTGCAAAAACGAAAAAAAAATTTTCAGGCATAACGATTTACAGCACCTGGAAGCATTGTTAACCGGCATTGAAGCTTCCAAACCAAAGTTGATTGTTTTTGAATCCGTGTACTCCATGAGTGGTACTATTGCGCCGGTTAAAGAAATAGTAGCACTGGCAAAAAAATATAATGCCCTTACTTATATTGATGAGGTGCATGGTGTAGGTCTTTACGGCAACACCGGCGCAGGCATATTAGAACAAGAAAATATGCAGGAGTCTGTTGATATAGTAAACGGCACGCTTTCTAAGGCTATTGGCGTTTTTGGAGGTTATATTGCCGCCAGTAATACCTTAATAGATTTTGTAAGAAGCTTTGGCAGTGGCTTTATATTTACCACATCACTGCCACCGGCAGTATGTGCTGCTGCAGTTAAAAGTATACAACTTATAAAAGAAGAAAACAGCATCAGGGCAGCATTTTTTAACAATGTGCAGCAACTAAGGCTGCAGTTTGCAAACAATAATATTCCTTTTACCCCAAACAATTCGCATATAACAATATTACCAGTAAAGGGTGCCGCTGAATGCCGTAAGCTGGCCAGTGAACTACTGATGCAACATGGTATTTACCTGCAACCTATTAACTATCCTACCGTTCCGGCCGGAGAAGAATGCCTGCGTATTATTATAACTGCCCGGCATCTTCCCAAGCACATCAATCACCTGGCATACAGCCTCAAAAAAATATTACATGGAAACAATCCGACTGATAGGCAGGAGTTCGAGGCTGTCGCTGCTGCAGATTGATATTGCCCGGCAATTCATTGAAAAGCATTTTCCAGAAATTAAGGTTACCGTAATTGCACGCAGCAGCAAAGGTGATGCGCTGCAGGAAACACCCCTGCATACCGTTGAAGGCAGCGACTTTTTTACCAAAGATATTTTTGATGCCCTGCAAAGTGGGGAAGCAGATATTGCCGTGCATTCTTTAAAAGACATGAGCAGCGAGCATTTCTTTGGCACCAATGTGTTTGCTGTTATTGACCGGGAGGACACCCGGGATGTGGTTATTTTCAATAACAATATTGAACAAAAATTAAAGAATGGAGAAACCATAACGATTGGCACCTGCTCTCCCCGCCGTGAGGCGATGGCTACCGTGTTTTTAAAAAAGGCGCTACCGCAATTAAACACCACAATAAATATTACCACAAAACCCATAAGGGGTAATGTGGAAACACGTTTAAAAAAACTGAATAGCGGAGCATACGATGCTACTATTTTAGCAACAGCAGGTTTAAACCGCTTACTAAAATCTGAAGGCAATATTAATACTGAAGGCATTTCTGTAAAACAATTACTTGCTGATAAAAAAATAATGGTATTGCCATTAATTGAATGTGTGCCAGCACCTTGCCAGGGTGCAATTGTGGCCGAAGCAAACCCCGCTAACAAAAGAGCCGTGGAAATATTAAATGCCATTAATAATCTGCAACTGTATGCAGATTGTTTTGCAGAAAGAACTGAAGCAGTAAAATATGGCACGGGGTGTATTCAAAAATTTGGCGTTACCACTTTAGCCACACAACATGGTTTACATGTGTATGCCAGTGGTACCGATGCGGAAGGCACCGCCTTTACCCGCTGGGTGCCGGCACCAGCATTAGCGTTGCAACCCAACGAGGTTTTCTCTTCCACCGATGTAATGAAAAAATTCTTTTCGTACGAATGGGATTCTGACACAACCGTTGAAAGCAACGAGCCGGTAATTTTTGTTTCAAATTTTAAAGCTATTACCAAAACTGCTGCGCACTTGTTGCAGTACAAGGGTGCGACGCAACCTTTGCTGAACAATGAACTAAAAGCTGGTGACCAAAAAATAATTATAGCAGCAGGTACCCGCACCTGGTATGAACTGGCTAAGCAAGGTTACTGGATAACTGCCTGTGCTGATGGATTGGGATTTGAATTTTTACTGCCATCCCTATCGATGCCATTATTGCAAATAAATACCAGCAATATTTGCATTATTACCAATACCACTGCCGCCCTACGGTGGAAACAAAAAGGATACAAAGCCATCAGCAATTACGCATTAAAAACGAATAACGATTTACAGATAATAGACCAGCTTAAAAAAGCAACTGCCATATTTTGGAGCAGCTTTGCACAGTTTGAGTTTTATGGCAACTATGCAAATGCAACGGCCATACATTTATGCGCTGGCGGCGAAACAGCCAGTTTATTAAAAGCTGCTGGTGTGGAGCCGGTAATTTTTCCAACCATTAAATCTTTTGAGTTATGGAAAAACTCTTTTACCCGTTTACACAACGTCGTGTAAGAACGGATGCACATATACGGGAACTGACAGCGGGTGTAAAACTTTCTCACAAAAGTTTTATTCAGCCCTTGTTTGTAGAGGAAGCCATAACAGCACCCCGCCTGGTAAATGGTTTAGCAGGTATTTATGTAGAAACCAGTGAAACCGTTTTAACCACAATTGAAAAAAGTATTGCAGCGGGCATCACAAAATTTTTACTATTTCCTGTGCCGGCAACCAAAACAACAAAGCAGTTTAATTTTTCTTTTGCTGTAAATGTTGTACAAAAAATAAAAAGCAGGTTTGGAGACAGTATCTGGCTTTCTGCAGATGTATGCTTATGCAGCTATACCACACATGGCCATTGCGGCATTTTAAATGATACACACACCAAATTACTAAACAATAAAACGGTTGAAGTTTTAAGTAATTATGCCGTACAATTGGCTAATGCCGGTGTGCAATGCATAGCCCCCAGTGATATGATGGACAGTCGCATTGCTGCCATCCGCAACAGTTTAGATGCCTTGCAGTTTGATAGTGTAAGCATCATGAGTTATGCGGCAAAATTCAGCAGCCAGTTTTATGGCCCTTTCAGAGATGCCTGCCACTCGGCCCCCAACACCCATGGCTTGCAAAACAGAAAGACGTATCAGATATCTCCCTTCAATATAAACGATGCCATCAGCAGTGCATTGAGAGATGAAAAGGAAGGTGCCGATATATTAATGGTAAAGCCTGCTGCCTTGTATACAGATGTAATTGCACAATTAAAACAACACACATTAAAACCATTAGCCGCCTACCATGTAAGTGGCGAGTATGCAGCTATAGAAAGCCTGGCAGCACAAGGCTTATTAAACCGCGAAGCAGCACATATAGAAACATGGGCAGCACTTAGCAGAAGCGGTGCAGATATTATAATTTCTTATGCAGCACCGTTTGCAAAAGAATGGATAGAACAAATGAATTATTAATGAACCCGGCCGTTGAAGCATTGGGCAGCAGCCGTTGCGTCGCACTCTTCAACAGCATAACTATAATGAACAAAATTTTAACCACCATATTACTGGCAGGCAGCATAACAAAAATGCAGGCACAACAACGCCCCAAAACAGGGGCATGGCTTACGGTACAATTACCTGTAAGCACAGGCAAAAAAACAGAGTGGCATAATGATGCCAGCTACAGAACTATGGGCAACCAGTTACCGGCATTACAATATTTATACAGAACGGGCCTTCGCTATCATTTTAATAAAAAATGGAGCAGCGCGGCCGGCGTGGCATTTTTTTACACCCGTACTTCTTTTTCAAAAGACAACCACGAGTTTGGCAGAGAGTTCAGAACATGGCAAGAGATGCAATACCAGCAATTGTATGCAAATAAAAAAATACAATTGTTATTAAGGGGCCGCACAGAGCAACGGTTTTACCAGCCAACAACAACTAAAACAGCTTATACAGCGCATCGCTGGCGTGCAAAAGCAGCCATAACATACCACATAAATAATAAGTGGTTGGTAGCTGTTTTTAATGAGTATATGCGCCAGTATCAATCAGGCAAATGGGGGTTTGATCAGAACAGGGTGCAATTGCTCGCCGGTGTAAAAGCCAAACACAAAACACAATTTCAGTTGGGTTATATGTATGTATCAAGACCCGATAATATATCGCAACATTTATTGTTGTTAACTTTTCAAAAAAATATTTAATTGCATGCAAACGAGTAGCGAGCCTGTTATAAAAAATAATCTATATCCGGTTTTTTTGAAGCTGGAGCATTTAAATGTACTGCTGGTGGGCGGCGGCAATGTGGCATTAGAAAAACTGCAATCTTTGCTGCGCAATACACCTACTGCAACAGTAACCATTGTTGCCCCCTTCATCCGGCCAGCTTTGCTTGAATTTATTAAGGAATATGATAACTGCTTTACACAGGTAAAACCCTATGAAGAAAAAGACCTTGATGGAAAGCAATTGGTTATTTGCACTACCGATAACCCAGAACTGCATAAAACTATAAAAGCCGCTGCCAATGCAAAGGGCCTTTTAGTAAATGTGGCAGACACACCCGAGCTCTGCGATTTTTATTTGGGCTCTATTGTGCAAAAAGGAAACTTAAAATTAGCCATCTCCACCAATGGCAAATCTCCCACCGCCGCCAAACGTATAAAAGAAGTATTAACCCAGGCACTGCCCGATGAGTTGGATGCGGTTATTGAGAACCTGCATGTGGTGCGCAGTAAGCTAAATGGCAACTTTGAGTATAAGGTGAAAAAGATGAATGAAATTACCCGCACCCTTATAGAAAACGATGCCACCAGAACAGAGCAACGCTGGAAGAAAATAGCCACCTACTCGTTATTAGCTTTTGCATTTATGTTGGTAGGGCATTTTATTTTTTCTTACATACCATTTAAGCAAATAGCAGATGATACCGTAAAATGGTACGGAACGCTGGATCCCAATTTTCATTGGTTAGTTTTAGCAGGCTTTCTGGCCCAGTTAGTGGATGGCGCATTGGGCATGGGCTATGGTGTTACCAGCTCTACCGTATTACTTTCAGTGGGTGTTCCGCCAGCTTCCATTAGTGGTGCTGTGCATACTGCCGAAGTTTTTTCAAGCGCTGCCAGTGGCTACAGCCACTACAGGTTTGGCAACGTTAATAAAAAACTGTTTAAAGCTTTAGTAATACCGGGCGTAATTGGCGCCATACTGGGGGCTGTTTTATTAAAATGGGTGGGCGATTCCAGTTCAATTTGGCTGAGAGCCTTACTTGCCTGCTACACATTATTTCTGGGTGTTAAGTTTTTAATTAATGCATTCAGACAGCCACAACCACAAAAAAAATTCAAACATTACAGTGCTTTAGCGGGGGCCGGCGGCTTCCTTGATTCTTTTGGTGGTGGTGGCTGGGGCCCATTGGTAACAACCACACTAATTAATAAGGGCCGCAGTCCTAAATATGTTATTGGCTCTGTAAGTTTAACTGAGTTTTTTGTAACCCTGGCCAGCGCCTTCACTTTCTTTACTTTATTGGGTGTTAGCCACTGGCAGGTAATTGTAGCCTTACTGGTAGGCGGTTTTGTTGCTGCCCCTTTAGCGGCCAAACTCACTGGTAAATTACCCAGAAAAACATCCTTTATATTATTGGGGTTACTGGTCATTTTCTGGAGCTTTAAAATACTGGTAAAAGTTTTTTAAAAAAATGCGGCCCGCGGGCCGCATTTTTTTAAAATTATTAGTCTACTAATTTGGTAGATTAATACTTCGCTTTTACATTTGCCACTCGATAGATAAAAAATCAGCTGGTGCTGATTTTTTATTGACTTATTACCCTACTAAATTAGTAGACTTTAAAATTATAAATTCTCTGTATGAAACAAAAACTGGCTTTTGCCTTACTAACAATGCTAATAGGGCTTACTGCAAAACCCCAGGCAACCATTACCGGAATTATAAAAGACGGAAAGGGAACCCCCATTGACGGAGCAACAGTTAAAATAACAGCTAACAAAGCCTTTGCCATAGCAGATAATAAAGGCAAGTTTGTTATTGCCGCCCCCTCAACCCTCCCCGTTACATTGCTCATCAGTTCTGTTGGCTATTACCCATCAGAAGTATTGGTTACAGAAATAAAAGAGGCTGTATTAAACATTGTGCTGGTAGATAATAATCAGCTATCTGAAGTAGTCATTACTTCAAGGCGCAGGATAGAATCTGCACAAAATGTGCCGATACCCATTTCGGTAGTATCAGGCGCACAGGTAGATAATGCCGGTGCTTTTAATGTAAACAGGCTGAAAGAATTAATTCCCAGCGTACAGCTTTATACATCTAACCCCCGCAATACAGGTGTAAATATCCGTGGGCTTGGTTCTCCTTACGGGTTAACCAATGATGGGCTGGACCCCGGCGTGGGCTTTTATGTAGATGGTGTTTATTTTGCACGCCCTGCTGCCGCCACGCTTGATTTTATTGATATTGAACAGGTGGAGGTTTTAAGAGGGCCACAAGGTACTTTGTTTGGTAAGAATACAACTTCGGGTGCATTTAATATTACCACCCGCCGACCAACTTTTAAACCCGGTGCTAACTTTGAAATAAGCTATGGTAATTATTCCTTTGTTCAGGCAAAAGCATCTGTTACCGGTGCATTATCAAAAAAAATTGCTGGCAGGCTTTCTTTTTCGGGCACCAACCGTAACGGCCTGGTTGAAAACGTACGTACAAAAAAATACACCAATGAATTAAACAACGTGGGCATTCGTGGCCAGTTATTGTATAAACCTTTTGAAAACACTTCAGTTACATTTGCGGCCGATTTATCAAGACAAGATCCGGATGGCTTTGCACAGGTACTGGCTGGTGTGGTTGTTACTAAACGACCCGCCCTTCGCCAATTCAATACTATCATTACTGACCTTAACTATAAATTACCCAGCCTGAATGCATTTGACCGTAAAATTGACCATGATGTACCCTGGAATTCGGGTAACGATATTGGCGGTGTATCGTTGAACATTGATCAGAAAATTGGCTTTGGTAAACTTACAGCAACTACTGCCTGGCGCTATTGGGACTGGAGACCATCCAACGACCGCGACTTTACCGGGTTAGAAGCGTTAGCAAAATCACAAAACCCGGCAAGACATACAAATTGGTCGCAGGAAATAAGATATGCCGGTGAGTTTTCATCGAAGCTGAGTGGTGTAGTTGGTTTTTTCTATATTGATCAGGAAGTTAAAATTGATGGTCTTGAGCAATCGGGGCGTCACCAATGGCGTTTTTCCCAAACCTCTACAAATTCACTCTGGCAAACACCCGGTTTGTTTGAAGGATTTGGTATTAGCACTAAATCTTCCATCAAATCACAGAGTGCAGCTGTATTTGCAAATATTGACTGGGAAATATTTAAAGGCTTTCACGTACTGCCCGGACTACGCTACAATTACGATAATAAAGATGTGGTATATAACAGAGTTGCTTCAGGAGGGCTTGATACAGCCACGTATAATGGAACTTCATCTCAAAAAGCCACCTTACAAGGATATAAGAATGGAATTTATACCAGCCAGTCTTATACAGCAGCAGCTGATGAAAGAAATTTAACCTATCAGCTAACGCTTGCATACCGGCCCAATAAATACATTAATGCATTTGCTACATATTCTACCAGTTTTAAACCGGTAGGTGTTAACGTGGCGGGGTTACCAACTGTTAACGGACAAGCTGCTACCAACTTAGCCGTAATAAAACCTGAAGATGTTACACACTATGAACTGGGTGTAAAAACAAACCCCTCTGATAATTTTATTCTAAACCTGGTTTTACACAATACCTCAATTAAAGATTATCAGGCCAATGTGCAATCGCCAGAATTGGGTGTAAACCGCGGGTATATTGCCAATGCAGAAAAAGTAAGAGTAAACGGGTTTGAGCTGGATGCTAATTACAAACACAACTCAACTTTTACTTTCTATGGTGCCCTTGCTTACACAGTGGGTAAATATGTAAAATTTACCAATGCACCACTGCCGTTAGAAGAAACCGGCTTAACAGAAAACGGTGTGCAAAAAGCGTTTAAAGATATTTCTGGCAGCCGTCTTCCGGGTATATCAAAATGGTCGGGCTCATTGGGTGGAGAGTTAACAATACCTACTGTACTTTTAACTAAAGAAGGAAAATTCTTTACTGCATTAGAAGGCTTTTACCGCTCAGAGTTTTCATCAAGCCCCTCTCCTTCTGCCTATTTAAATATTCCGGCTTACACACTTGTTAATGCCAGAATTGGATTTAGAGCAACGGGACACGGAATCTCTGCTTTTGTATGGGCAAGAAATATTTTTAATAAAAATTATTATGAACAGCTTTTACCAGCAGGTGGTAATGCAGGGCATTACGGCGCTGTGCTTGGAGACCAACGTACTTACGGTGTAACGCTACGTTATTCTTTATAAACTGTGTTTTGAAAAGGCAATCGTCAGTAGGCGTCCCTATTCTTAGGGATGCATTTATAGCCGTGTGGCCGAGTGGAGAGGTATAGGTCTGCAAAACCTTTTACGACGGTTCGAATCCGTCCACGGCGTCTAAAAAAAAGTTGAATAAAGATGTGCAGTACAAGTGTGCGACGCAAGTATGTCGACCCTAGCGCTACTGCAGATTTAAAAAAAATTATGAACCAGGCACCACAACAAACATCAGCTACTGTTGCGTCGCACACTTGTGCGGCAGTACTAACCGGCATCAAAACAATTACTATTGTATGCCTGCTTCTAATTTATAACAATGGGTTTGCGCAAGGTAAAAGCCTTACTATTGAAGAGCAGGTGTGGACGGGCTATTTTAATCAAACCCGTCTTTCTGATAAATGGGGCATCTGGACGGATTTGCATGTAAGAACCAAGGATCGTTTTTTTAATAATCTTTCTCAGGCAATTATACGGCCGGGTATTACCTATTATATTAAAGATGATGTAAAACTAACCGCTGGTTATGCGTTTATCAATCACTTTCCGGCAGAAAGTCACCCCGGCATTTCGCAACCAGAGCACCGGCCCTGGCAACAGTTACAATGGCATACCCGCTACCCAAAACTACGGTTAATGCAATGGGTGCGTTTGGAAGAAAGATACCGGAGAAAAATTGCCAATGCCAATACGCTGGCAGATGGTTATAATTTCAACTTCAGGCTGCGCTACAATATACTTGCGCAGTTTGCACTCAGCAAAAAACCATTTAACCCGGGCAGTTTATCTGCCGTATTAAGTAACGAGGCATTTGTAAATTTTGGCAAGCAGGTGGTATATAATTATTTTGATCAGAACCGTTTTTTTGCCGGCTTTCATTATCATGTAAACAAACACGATAACCTGCAGTTTGGGTACATGAGTATTTTTCAGCAATTGGCTGCCGGTAATAAATACAGAAATATTCATAGCGCCAGAGTTTTCTATTTTCATAACTTAGACCTCAGGAAAAAAAATAAATAATTATGGAAAAAGTATATCTCAGCGATTCGGGCCCGAAAGTTTCACCGGCTATTTATGGTTTTTGGCGCTGGGCCAATGAATCTGCAACAGATATTAAGAAGATGGAACAAACCGTTAACCTTTGCCTGAGCCTGGGAATAAATACATTTGACCATGCTGATATTTATGGTAATTACCTGTGCGAAGAAACTTTTGGTAAAGTATTAAAACAGCAATCTTTTAAGAGAGAGGAAATAGTAATATTTTCAAAATGCGGGGTTATTTTACCAGTTGCCGGCAAAGATGATAGTGCTACGGCTTATTACGATACTTCTGCCTCACATATTACCAAGAGTGTAGAAAACTCTTTGAAAAATTTGAATACAGATTATCTGGATGTATTCTTTTTAGATCATCTGGACCCCCTTTCTAACCTGGAAGAAACGGCTATTACACTGGATCGGTTAAGAAGTTCTGGGAAAATAAGAAATGTAGGTATTGCTAATTTCAGCGTATTTCAGCATCAATTACTGGCATCTTATTTAAAGGCACCGGTTGTTACCAACCGGGTTGAATTAAATTTATTAAATACTACGGCACTTAATAACGGGCAGGTAGATTATAGTAAGCAAAGGTACATGCGCATATTAGCCGCAGCCCCGCTGGCAGATGGCAGAATTGAAATTGGGTCAGATGCACAGGCTGTAAAAACCCGTAAAGAATTAGAAATAATTGCGGCTAAATATGATGCCAACATTGAATCAATAGCAGTGGCATGGCTGATTAAGCTGGGGGCATTGCCATTAATTGGCACCTTAAAAGAGCAGCGCATCCGTAACATTGTTAATGCCTTTGATATTAATCTTTCTCAGCAAGACTGGTACCGGCTATATAATACAACAAAACAGGATTAATTTTTAACGAAGAACAATTAGGCCGATTTACGTGCCTTAAAAGTCTACTTTAATTATAGACTATAAAACTTACACCATGTCAAAATATCTTTTTCCATTAACCCTATTGCTTATGATTTTCAGCTATAGCGATTTTGTAAACAACAGTTCTGTAAAGCTTGATGGAAAAATTACCGATAGCCTTACCGGGGCACCGGTTTCAAATGCACATATTTATATTATAAAAGGAGAGCTGGAAGCTTTTAGCAACAATAAAGGCGATTTTAGCATTATTAACCCACCGCCAACACCATTTACACTGCAAATAGAGCACAACCAATACAACTCAAAGCTGCTGAAAGTAACCACAACAAATGAAAAGCTATTGATTAAACTAAGTAAATAAGTTTATGCATTTAAATTATCTGGCGTTGGCCGTGCCTGTTTTTACTTTATTAATGCTGCTGGAATACGCATGTTCAGCAAAAGAAAAGTTTCAGTTTGATGAATCGGTGGCAAATTTAAATGTAGGTATTTCTGAAAGGCTTTGCGATTTGCTGTGCACCGGTTTGTTCTTCTTTTTTTACGATTGGTTGCACCGCAATTTTGCAATATTTACAATTAAAGAAAACTGGCTAACATGGATACTGCTTTTTCTTTTTACAGATTTTATCTGGTATTGGTATCATCGTTTTGGGCATGAGGTTAACCTTTTTTGGAGTGTGCATGTTGTGCACCACCAAAGTGAAGATTATAATTTTACGGTATCGGCCCGTATTACCATTTTTCAGGCCGTTGCCCGTGCATTGTTCTGGAGTGTTTTACCAGTGGCCGGTTTTAGTGCACACATGATAACAACATTACTTTTAATACATGGCAGTTATCCGTTTTTTACCCATACACAATTAATAGGAAAGCTGGGCTGGCTGGAATGGATATTTGTAACACCCTCTCACCACCGGGTGCATCATAGCAGTAATGAAATTTACCTGGATAAAAATTATGGTGATGTGCTGATTATTTGGGATAGGATTTTTGGAACCTTTACAAAAGAAACTGAAAAACCAATATATGGGCTTACCACCCCTTTAAAAAGTCATAGTTTTTTATGGCAGCATTTTCATTTCTGGCTTGAAATGGCCGTAGCATTTAAGCGGGCATCTACATTAAAAGAAAAATGGCTGTGTATTGCCGGAAAACCCATAAACATAAATGCGGCAATAAGACCAGCACTTGAGCGAAAATTTGGCATAAAAAAAAGTAAGTCTCCCTTAACACAATCTTTAAAAAAACACATCCGGCTTCAAACGATTATTACGCTGGCTACTTTGTTTTTATTTATTTTGTTTGAACACTACTTTACCCCGTTGCAATTATTAATAGGGGGCCTGTTTATTCTATTAAGTGTTATTAATACGGGTGCCATGCTGGAGCAAAAGAAGTGGATTTTTTACCTTGAATATACCCGCCTCTTTTTATTAGTCGGTTTTATACAAACCTATTACCCGGGCAAAAATGTATTATTACTGCTTACAATAGTTTTACTGATACCTACTTTATATTTTAAAACATTGAAGAACTATTATTATAAAGTCCTGTATTAAACAGGGCTTTATAAAAGGTTTTACAGGTTTAAATGTCAGACATTATCATTACCTGCAGATTCATTTGGGTTGGCATTGGCACCCTACATAATCCTTCTTTTTCTTTTTCCGAATAACCTTTTATTAGACCGCCAGTAGCACAAGGCTATTTAAAATAAACTTCCGGCTGGCAGCTAAAAATATTAAACTGTTGGCCCATCTGGTGTTTGTGGGTATTGCCGGGCCTTGCAATGCCTCCGAAGGGTGCGACGCAACCGACGCTGAGCTATCATCTAAAGCTGGTATCCAAAAAAATAATTGCTTCAAATTTGGTTTATAATATAAACTAATTTATTTTTGAGATAAATTTACAATAAAGTGAAACAGCTACCATTACTATTAAGCCTTATTCTATTTAGCCATATTGCTATGACCCAAACTCTTATTAGTGGAAAAATTAAAGATGCCAAGGGCAAGGGTGTTGCTGGTGCCAGCATTAGTTTAAAAGACAGTTACGATGGCGGCACTTCAGACTCTACCGGCCGCTACCGTTTTAAAACCACAGAAACTGGCGAGTACCTTATTACTGTTACTTCTATTGGTTACAAGCCTGTGGAGCAAAAAATTACTATTAGTGGCGAGGCCATTAGTCTTGATATTATACTAAAAGAAGAACCCAATGAGCTGAAGGCGGTGGTTATTACTGCGGGTACTTTTGAAGCCAGTGATCGTAAACGGGCAGCGGCGGTTTTAAACCCGATTGATATTGTAACTACGGCCAGCGCTAACGGAGATGTTACCGGTGCTATAAAAACCCTGCCCGGCGCACAACAGGTGGGCGAAAGTGAAGGCTTGTTTGTGCGGGGTGGTACCGCTGCAGAAACCAAGATATTTATTGATGGTACGTTGGTAAATAATTTTTTTTTTAGCAGTGTGCCCAATGTAGCGCAATTTGGCCGCTTCTCTCCATTCTTATTTAAAGGTACTGTGTTTAGCACCGGTGGTTACAGCGCCTTATATGGTCAGGCACTTTCTTCTGCTTTAATTTTAGAGTCTATTGATTTGCCAGACCAAACATCGGCCAGTATTGGCGTAACCGTTTTAGGTGTTAATGCAGGTTACCAGCAATTGTCAAAAAATAAAAGAGCAAGCTGGGGTGGCAGCTATGGTTACACCAATTTATGGCCCGCTTTTAAAATTATTAAACAGCGTCAGGATTATACGCATGCCCCCGAGTTTCATAATGCCGATTTTAACTTTCGTATTAAAACTTCTAAAACCGGTATTATAAAATACTATGGTTATTTAAGCACCAATCAGCTGGATTTTACTGTGAACAGTTTAGACAGCTTGGGTTATAAAGACCGTTTTGGTTTAAAAAACCTGAACATTTTTCACAACCTTAGCTGGAGAGAAAATTTAGGGCGCCGCTGGAGATTAAATACTGCCTTATCATTTTCTACCAACAAAGATGATATTGAAGGCAACATGGCCAATCAGGCCGGTAATAAAGTATTACTAACCGGCTTAGAATTTAAAAATTTTGAGCTGGCTAACCGCTCTCAGTATTTTAACAGCCGCATTGTATTTGAAAAAAAATTAAAAGGCTTAAGTGCTATCCGCTTTGGAAACGAGTTTAATTACAGTAATGAAAAAAGTACCTACACCTTGTACAATAATCAACAGTTTCCGGGCAGGTTAGAACAAAACACGGTTGCGGGTTTTGCAGAAGCAGATATTTATATAACCAATAATGTAGCAGCTAAAACCGGTTTAAGAGCTGAACATTCTTCTTACTTAAACAAAACCAACCTGGCGCCCCGTGCTTCTATTGCTTATAAACTGGGCAATCAAAGCCAGGCTTCTTTAGCCTATGGGGTGTTTTACCAAAACCCTGAGCGCAGGTATTTGCCAGCACCAGTACAACTGGGCTTCTTAAAAGCAACCCACTACATTGCTCAATACCAAAAAACAACTTCTTTAATAACTTTTCGGGCAGAGGTGTTTTATAAAAAATATCACAACCTTTTAAAAACAGGGTTTGTAAACAACCGGGAAGTGGCAACGGGTAATAATGGTTTTGGAGAAGCTACCGGCTTTGAGTTTTTCTGGAGAGATAAAAAGACCATTAAAAATTTAGACTACTGGATCTCTTACTCTTACCTGGATACCAAAAGAGATTTTTTAAACTTCCCTTTTGCCATACAGCCCAACTTTGCAGCAAAACATACCACCTCTCTGGTAGTAAAAAAGTTTGTAACCAAATTAAAAATGAACCTGAACGGCTCTTATAACTTTGCCAGCGGCCGGCCTTATTACAATATTCAAACTGATGCCAATGGCCCTAAGTTTACTGACCGTGGCACCATACCCGCCTACCATAACGTAAGTTTTTCAATTAACTACTTACCCAAAATTGGTAAGCAGGGTGCCAAATCTTTTGCCGTGTATGTGTTACAGGTAAGTAATGTGTTTAACATTAAACAGGTGTACGGCTACCAGTATTCTTACAATGCATTGCGTAAAGAAGCCATTGTGCCCCCATCAAGAATGTTTGTGTTTTTAGGTGCATTTATAAGCTTTGGGGTAGATAGAACCGATGATGCTGTTAATAATAATTTGTAACCCGGCATAGTGCAGCTATTAAGCAGCCGTTGCTTGTTGAAAACCCCGAACGGATTTGAGCCAGGCTTTCGGGGCACTATTCAACAGTTAGTTCTTTACTGAAATAAAAAAAACAATTTCAACCATATTTTAATCATCACAAAAAAACAAACACATATGAAATCGTTCTCAGTAACCTTATTAATGGCCTTATTTGTTGCCAGCAGTTTATTTGCACAATCTGACAAATACACCGGCGCTATGAAAAAAAATATTGCAGAGCTGGATGCTGCCTTAAAAAATAACAGTATGGCAGAGCTGGCTGGTAATTTTGAGCGCATTGCCACTGCAGAAAAAACACAGTGGTTGCCGTACTATTACGCTGCTTATTGCACCGTAATGGCTGCTTATATGGAACAGGACAAATCTAAAACCGATGCCATTGCAGATAAAGCAGAAGCCTTTATTAAAAAAGCGGAAGAATTAGCGGGTGCAGAAAATTCTGAAACCTGTATTATAAAAAGCATGATTGCTACTGCACATGTAACAGTAGACATCCAATCACGCTGGATGCAATATGGGCCTACGTCTGCCAGCAATATTGAAAAAGCAAAAAAAATGGACGCTACCAACCCACGCTCTTTTTACTTAGATGCACAAAGCAAGTTTTACACCCCCGAAGCTTTTGGTGGTGGTAAAACAGTTGCTAAGCCTATATTTGAAAAAGCCATTGAACTATTTGGCAGTTTTAAACCAGCTTCAGAACTGCATCCCAGCTGGGGGCTTACATCAGCACAGTATTTTTTAAGTCAATGTAACTAAAATGTGTATAGTGTTCCGCTCAGTGGCGGAACACTGTTTTATATTTACCGGCAGAACCCAATAACACTGTTAATAGTTATGAGTACAGATAAAAACAGTTTTAGCGAAAGAGAAAGCCTGGCCCTTATTACAGAAATGATTGGTAAGGCCAAAGATTCTTACCACGATACCGGTATTGCCGCTATTATGTGGGGCAGTGTTATTGCGTTTTGCTCATTAATAAAAGTAAGTGAACTGCATTTTAATTACAAACTGCCCTTTGATATCTTTCTGCTTACGTTTGTGGCTGTTATACCACAAATATTGCTGTCTTATAAAGAAAGAAAAAAACAAACCGTACGCACCTATAACCAGGTGGCGCTGGATTACACATGGACTGCTTTTGGCATTGCCGTTTTTTTAATGGTATTTGTTACCAATGCCGTGTTTGCCAAACTGGGGTCTTTTAACGAAGCCTATGTTAGCAGTACCGGTAAGCAGGATTTTTTCCGGTTTTCTGAATTTACCGCAGCCTTGTTTTTAATTATATATGGCATACCCACTTTTATAACAGGTGCAGTTATGAAGTTTAAACCCATGCTGCTGGGTGGCATTGTTTGCTGGGCGGCCAGCCTGGTTAGTTTATTTACACCTGTAAAAATTGATTTATTATTAACCGCCCTCTCTGCCGGCGTTGCCTGGCTGATACCCGGTATTATTTTATTTAAAAAGCATTTACAAAGAAAAGCCGCTGCACAACCCAATGTTTAAAGAGCTGGACCCCATATTACACTCTCAGTTGCGGCTGGCTGTGGTTTCTTTACTGATAACAGTTAAAGAAGCTGAGTTTACTTTTATTAAAGAAAAAACAGGGGCTACTGCCGGCAACCTGAGTGTGCAGGTAAATAAACTGAAAGAAGCTGGGTATATTGATGTGTTGAAACAGTTTAAAGACAATTACCCCCAAACCATTTGCAAAATCACCTCAAAGGGGATAGATGCGTTTGAAGAATACGTAAAAAATTTACAGTCTTATCTTCACAAGTAACCCTATTGCGGTTTTAAAGCTTTCTTAGCAGCATGTGGTTATGCTGTACAAGAGTGCGACGCAACAGCTGCTCATAGTAGATCTTTGGCTGGCTACCCTATTTATTTTTACCCATCTCGTAACTTGTTGTGCCTGCCGAATGGCTATTTTTGCACCCTTGTGCAAACACCTGCTTTACATATAGCCCTGGTGGGCAACCCTAACAGTGGCAAAAGCTCGCTGTTTAATGCATTAACTGGTTTAAACCAGCGGGTGGGTAATTTTCCGGGGGTAACGGTTGATAAAAAAACAGGTAAGGCTGCTATTGGTAATGAACAGGAAGCCACTATTATTGACTTGCCCGGCACCTATAGTTTGTATGCCAAGCGGGCCGATGAATGGGTTACTTATAAAGTGCTGCTAAACCAGGATGAAGATGTAAAGCCCGATATGATTGTGATGCTGGTAGATGCCAGCAACCTGAAAAGAAACCTGCTTTTTTGCTCGCAGATTATTGATTTAAAAATACCGGTGGTGGTAGCCCTTACTATGATGGACCTTGCCAAACAAAAAGGCATTGTTATAAATGTGGAAGGATTGGAACGGGAACTGGGTGTGCAGGTGATACCAGTTAACCCACGCAAAAACAAAGGTATTGCAGCGCTTAAAAAAGCCATTGCCACCACGGCACAGCAGCATTTACAAAACACGGGCAGAGATTTTATTGAAAACCATAAACTGGCCGGCAATGCTATTGATAGTGTAAAAGGATTATTTCCGCACGTAAGCGATTACACAGCTATACACTACCTTATTAACCACGAGCATTTTTCTTTCACACAAAACCAGCAGGAGTCTATTGAAATAATAGAAGCTAAAAATAATTTTAACCACACCAAAACGCAGGCAGAAGAAATTATACAGCGCTATAACCGCATTAAACATATTATGCAGCAGCATGTGGCCGAGCCCGACCCGCTGCGTAAAAAAGTGTTTACAGACCGGCTGGATGATATTTTGCTGCACCGCCGCTGGGGGTATCTTATTTTATTAGGCGTATTGTTTTTGCTTTTTCAAAGTGTGTTTTGGCTGGCCGAATACCCCATGCAATTAATAGAAAGCGGTTTTGCCATTGTAAGTAATGCAGTAAGCAGCATTTTGCCCGCTAGCTGGTGGAGCGATCTTTTAATTAATGGCATTATTGCCGGCCTTAGTGGCATATTGGTTTTTATACCACAAATAATGATTTTGTTTGGCCTTATTACGCTTTTAGAAGATACAGGCTATATGGCCCGCATTAGTTTTTTAAGCGATAAGCTGATGCGCAAAGTGGGGCTTAACGGAAAAAGCGTAATGCCCATGATTAGTGGTTTTGCCTGCGCAGTACCCGCCATAATGAGTGCCCGCAATATTGAAAACACCAAAGAGCGGTTACTAACTATTTTAATTACGCCTTTAATGAGTTGCAGTGCCCGCCTGCCTGTGTTTACTATTTTAATTGCTATGGTAATACCCAAGCAATTGTATTGGGGCTTTTTAAGCTTACAGGGTTTGGTAATGATGGGGTTGTATATTTTAGGGGTGGTAATGGCCCTGGTGGTATCGTATGTAGCCCGCTGGTTTATTAAAATACAAGAGAAAAGCTTTTTTATACTGGAGCTGCCCATTTACCGGGCACCCCGCTGGAAGAATATTATTGTTACCATGATTAACAAGGCCAAAATTTTTGTGCTGGATGCCGGAAAGGTAATAATGATAATAAGTTTAATTCTATGGGCACTTAGCAGTTATGGGCCCGATAAACGCCAACAGGTAGCCGCACAATACGATGCACAGATAGCACAAAACCCAGCTAATGCGGCAGCATTAGAAACAGCAAAAAAAGCGGCCCTGCTGGAGCATTCGTATGCAGGCATTATTGGTAAAAGTATTGAGCCTGCCATTAAGCCATTGGGCTACGATTGGAAGATAGGCATTGCCCTAGTAACCTCTTTTGCGGCCCGTGAAGTTTTTGTGGGCACCATGGCCACATTATACAGCGTAGGCGAAGAAGATACAGAAAACAGTTTGCTGCTGCGAGAAAAAATGCAGCAGGCCATGCGGCCCGATGGCAGTAAAGTTTACACCCTTGCCACCGGCACATCTCTTATGATTTTTTATTTACTGGCCATGCAATGCATGAGCACACTGGCGGTGGTAAAAAGAGAAACCCGCACCTGGAAATGGGCCATTATACAATTAGTATACATGACGGGACTTGCCTACCTCATGAGTTTTATAGCCTACCAATTATTAAAATAATTTTTTTGTTACCGGCAGCGGAATGCTATTAAGCATCGTTGCGTCGCACCCTTCAGCTGAAGGGT
>JANRMC010000047.1:0-5948 GCA_033761915.1 Flavihumibacter sp. | reverse complement strand
GCACCGCTTAAAGCCAATAATAAAAAAACAAAATACCATTTCATATTCTCATTTTTTTCCTAGCCGAGTCTCATGGCCTGGCGTTGTGTGTGGCGGACTCGGCGGTTAAATTGGCGTAACTGTAGAATCAAAACTATTATAACATTTCGGTTACGTCAGCTAATTTGCTAAGTTCTTTTTTGCAACGGCGAGTCCGGTGAGCCAACGCACAAGGCAAAGCACCGAGACATCGCCTGTGAATTTAAAAAGTTGAAAAGGCAAATTTGGTGATCAACGCACAAAGCAAAATTCCTGTATGGCCTTCGTCTATAAAAAACATATACTCCGGTTTCATTTGCTGCTCACAGCGTTGCCGCCTCAAGTGTGCGACGCAACGGCTGCTTAATAATGGTACAAATGCCGGCTACCAACAAAAAACACCTATGTTTACAAGGGGTGTTAGCACCGCTCACATACACCAAATTTTATATTTTTTTCCTAGCCGAGTCTCATGGCCTGGCGTTGTGTGTGGCGGACTCGGCGGTTTAACTTAATCGAATTGTCAAATCAATATCTGCCAATGCCGCATAATTTAATACTTCAAAAATTCCCTGCTCTCCGGTAATATAATACTTTGCGGAACTATGTGCATAATCCACTGGTGCTGCTGCTAAAGTCCATTTACCTTTACAGGGGTTGTTATGCATGTAATCCAGCTTCTGCTTCATAAACTCATTATCTCTGCAGTCCTTCCAATCAAATGAATCTTCCCAAATCTCATGGTTCTTATTCCTCACTTTATCTGAATGATTTACTAAATTATGTAACCTGTCCAGTAAGTATTCATTGTTTTGTTGCTTTAATCTTTTAATAATTTCATATGCCATAAATCTTTTACCATTTCCAATGATAGTATTAATAGACTGGCCAGTGTTTCTAAACGCTATCAGCATATGAACATGATTGGGCATTATAATATACCCGGCAACATAATGGCCTTTTGTTTTTAAATAAGTGAACCAATTATACACCACATCAAAGCTTTGAGTAAGTTCAATTAATGGCAACCAATGCGTACAGGTAAATGTGATAAAATAAACCCCATCGGGAGACGCTATTTGTCTTTTTACAGGCATTATCTAATGTAAGAATTTCTTTCTTATTGCAACGGCGAGTCCGGTAACCAACGCACAAAGCAAAGCACCGAGACATCGCCTGAGAAGTTTTTTTTCCTAGCCGAGTCTCATGGCAGAGCGTTGTGTGTGGCGGACTCGGCGGTTTAATTTGCGTAACTGTAGAATCAAAACTTTCTCTAATGGTTGGTGTCCCCACCAACCGATTTTTTTTTAGGACGAGTCAAATCAAAAAACCTCAAATCAGCAATCCAAAAAAATATAGCTTTTGGGTATACAACCATGCATGCTGCCATTAGCACAGCCGATGAAACGAGCGTGGCAACGGCTGCCTGGTATAGGTACAAATGCCTGTTACCAACAAAAAAACACCTATGTTTACAAGGGTTGTAAGCGCCGCTCACATACACCAAATTTTATATTTCGGCGTTTTACCCGTAAAATTGCACGCCAACAGGCCTGTTAAAAACCAGTTGTTAGTTTATGGCGAAGAACCTTTTGATTGTGGAGTCTCCTGCGAAAGCCAAGACCATCGAAAAAATTCTGGGTAAGGATTTTGAGGTGAAAAGTTGCTTTGGGCATATACGAGACCTGGAGAAAGATGATATGGGTATTGATGTGAAGAATAAATTTAAGCCCCGCTACATTATTTCTGAAGATAAAGAGAGAGTAGTTAAAGAGCTGAGAACCCTTGCTAAAAAAAGCGAAGAGGTTTGGCTGGCTACGGATGAGGACCGTGAAGGAGAAGCCATCAGCTGGCATTTGTGCGAAGTGCTGGGGCTGGATCCCAAAACCACCAAGCGCATCGTTTTTCATGAAATTACCAAGCCTGCTATACAAAAAGCCGTACAAACACCCCGCACGGTTAATATGGACCTGGTGAATGCGCAACAGGCCCGCCGCATATTAGATCGTATTGTGGGTTTTGAACTGAGCCCGATATTGTGGCGTAAAATGAGCATGCGCAATAACCTGAGCGCCGGCAGGGTGCAAAGTGTGGCCGTACGTATTATTGCCGAAAGAGAAAGAGAGATTAATGCGTTTACGGCGGTTAGTCATTTTAAAATTGACGGATTGTTTACGGCCAATGATGTTAGCGGCAAGCCGGTAACCTTTAGCGCAGAGGGAAAAAAGTATAATAATAATGAAGACGCCGAAGCTTTTTTAAAAAGCTGCATAGGCGCCACGTATAAAGTAAGCGATATACAGGTGAAGCCGGGCAAACGCTCTCCGGCGCCGCCGTTTACCACCTCTACCTTACAGCAGGAGGCAAGCAGAAAACTGGGTTATGGTGTAAGCCGTACCATGCTGCTGGCGCAAAAGCTGTATGAGAGCGGAAAGATTACTTATATGCGTACCGATAGTGTTAACCTGAGTGATACTGCTTTGGGCGATATTACCAATACCGTGAAGGGAATGTATGGAGACCGCTATCACCAGTTTAGAAAATATAAAAACAAAAACGAGAATGCCCAGGAAGCACACGAAGCCATTCGGCCCACCTATATGGAAAACACCACGGTGGATGACCCTGATTTAAAACGCCTGTACGAATTAATATGGAAGCGTACAATGGCCAGCCAGATGGCCGACGCCGAACTGGAAAAGACCATTGCCAAAATTGATATTTCTACCAATAAAGAAGCACTGACTGCGCAGGGTGAGGTATTGAAGTTTGAAGGTTTTTTGAAAGTTTATAGAGAAGACCGCGATGATGATGATATAACAGAAGATGAAACACAGGAAGGCATGCTGCCACCATTGAGTGTGGGCATGAACCTGCCTTTAAAAGAATTAAAAGCCACTGAGCGTTTCAGCCGGCCGGCACCCCGCTACACAGAAGCATCGCTGGTTAAAAAATTAGAAGAGCTGGGCATTGGCCGTCCTTCTACCTATGCGCCTACTATTTCTACTATTTTAAAAAGAGGGTATGTAGAGAAAAGAGATAAAGAAGGTGTGAAGCGTGACTTTAGAATTCTGCTGTTAAAAAATAATGCCATAACCAAAGTAACCGAGCAGGAGAATACCGGCGCTGAAAAATCAAAATTGTTTCCTACCGATCTTGGGTTAGTGGTAACAGACTTTTTACTGCAGTATTTTGATGATATCATGGATTATGGTTTTACGGCACGCATTGAAGGTGAGTTTGATGAAGTGGCTGAAGGAAAAATGAAATGGCATAGCATGATTGATGATTTCTATACGCCTTTTAAAAAAGACGTGGAAAACACCATTGAAAATGCAGAACGGATAAAGGGTGAAAGAGAATTGGGGGTTGATACTGCCAGTGGCAAAAAAGTGGTGGCCCGTATGGGGCGCTATGGCCCCATGGTGCAGATAGGAGAAGTAAATGATGAAGAGAAGCCCCGCTTTGCCAAACTGAAACAGGGACAAAGTATTGAAACCATCAGCTATGATGAAGCGATGGAATTATTTAAACTGCCGTTTTCTTTAGGCGAACATGAAGGCAGCGAAATGAGTGTGAATGCCGGCCCTTATGGTCCGTATATTAAATGGAATGAACAGTTTATAAGCATACCGCGTGGAGAAGACCCGCTGACGATTGATATGGAACGTGCCCTGCAACTGATTGCTCAAAAACAGGAAGCAGATGCACCTATTGCTATGTATGAAAACCTGCCGGTTACTAAAGGCAAGGGTAGGTTTGGGCCATTTATTAAATGGAACAATATGTTTATTAACGTACCCAAGCGTTACAATTTTGATGCATTAACCAAGGCAGATATTAATGAGCTGATAGAAACTAAAGTGGCCAAAGAAGCCAATAGGTTTATACAGCAATGGCCGGAAGAGAAAATTGCAGTAGAAAATGGCCGTTGGGGTCCCTTCATCCGCTTTAATAAAAAAATGCTGAAGGTAGGGCCCAAAGCAGACAAGGGTAAATACAGTGCAGAAGAACTGGCGGCTATTTCTTTAGAAGAAGTAAAGAAGATGATTGAAACACAGGTGCCCAACGCTTTTGCTAAAAAAACAAAAGCCCCTGCAAAGAAAGCAGCATCTAAGAAATCTGCTGCTAAAAAAGCAGCTCCCAAAAAAGCTGCCAAAAAGAAATAAGGGGTTACAAGAAATTAAAAAAGGATAATTGATACAGCAATTATCCTTTTTTAGTGGTCTTATTAAACACACACTACTTTACAATCTATAAACTACCCGGATATGTTTTTTACACTAAGATACCGTTTGGCCGCCCTGATGCTTGTGATGCTTGCATTTACTGTTGCCTGTAAAAAAAATAACAACAGCAGTTCTGCAAATCTTAAGTTAATCAATGCCATACCCAACTCTGGTGCAATAGATGCAAGGGTGAACGACCAGTTATTTGCAGGCTCTATATCTTACGGCGCTGCCAGCTTTTATCAGCAAGTGGGTACTTCATTTAATTTTAAAGTAAATGCAACCGGCAGCGGCACAGCTTTTAACAGTACCTATACATTGGTAAACGGCAAATCTTATTCAGTATATGTGTACGACTCACTTTCAAAAATTAAAGCCAGTTTAATAGAAGACGATAAAACAGTTCCGCCTTCTGGCAAGGCCTATGTACGATTTCTTCATTTGTTAACCGATGGGGTGGCCGTAGATGTACTAAAATCTGGCGGCCCCACTAAATTATTTTCTAACAGAAGTTTTCAGGATCATCAAACCAACAGCAGTGTGGTGGCTTATACAGCAATTGATCCCGGTCCGTTTAGTTGTTCTGCAGTTATAGCAGGTACCACCACGTCAGTGGCACAACTGGGTTCTTTTGATGCCACAGCCGGTAAAACCTATACACTGGTGTTACGCGGTTTTAATAAAGCCACTTCATTTACCACAGAGTCTCCCAAACTGGTTCCAATAGAAGATCAATAAGCTGTTTTATGAAAGGGTTTCCACAGCTGGGGATATTTAGTATTAGTTAGTTTCAGCGGCACCAGCGAAATTTATTCACCAATCAGGTACAATAAATTTGCCGGGTGTATCGTATACATAAGTACAAGGTATAATCCGGCAACCCTAAAATCCATTGCATGGAAGAAACCAAAGAAATATCTGCACTCTTTACATTGATAGACGATCCGGATGAGGAAGTCTTTAGTTCGGTTAGCGATCGTATTGTATCATTTGGCAAAGCCATCATCCCCAACTTAGAAAATCTTTGGGAAACCACTTCTCACGAAAATATACAAGGCCGTATAGAATTATTAATTCACCGCCTGCATTACAGAGATCTTACGGAAGAATTTAATTACTGGAAAAATCAGCCAGAACAGGATTTGCTGAACGGTGCATTGCTGGTAGCCCGCTACCAATACCCCGAGCTGGCTATTGCCGGCGTATATGCAGAAATAGAAAAAATACGCCGCAACATATGGTTAGAGTTAAATAGTTATTTAACCCCGCTGGAGCAAACCAATATACTCACCACCATTTTATACAATTACTATAATTTAAAAGGCACCGAAATTAATTACGCAGAGCCCAACGAGTTTTTAATTAATAAACTTATTGATACCAAAAAAGGCAATGCCATTGTTAATGGTATTTTGTATTTAATAATGGCCGAGTTGCTGGACGTGCCCCTAAAAGCCATCAATATACCCCGCCAGTTTATTCTGGCGTATTTTGATGTAGACTATAACTGGCAACTGCCCGGCAACCCTGCACAAAAAATTCAGTTTTATATAGACCCCATGACCGGGCATGTATTTACACAAAAAGATGTGGATACTTATTTCAAACGCATACAGGTGCCGCCCACCGCTTCTTATTTCAAACCCATCAGCAAAAAGCGCATCATCCAATTTCTGCTGGAAGAATACAGCAAATGTTTTG
>JANRMC010000046.1:0-15982 GCA_033761915.1 Flavihumibacter sp. | reverse complement strand
GCCAATACGGCTAAAATTAAAATTACCCAGCGTAAAACGCTGTGCAGGTGTAACAATCCGTTGTACATATAACTATTGTATTAATAGGTGAGTGAATGCTGCAAAACTAAGGGCTTATTGCAAACAGCCCTCATTTTTGTTTGCAATAAGCCCTAACTTATTTTACCTATCTGTTACCTGACTACTCCACCCAGTCGGCTATAAAAATATTGGTATCGCGGGTGCCTCCATTGTTGCGGTTGCTGCAAAACACAATTTTCTTTCCATTGGGGCTAAACATGGGGAAGGCATCAAAGCCTTTATCGCGGCTTATTTTTGTAAGGTTGGTGCCATCTTCGTTCATGGTATACAGGTTAAACGGAAAGCCTCTTTTATACTCGTGGTTGCTGGCAAAAATAATACGCTTGCTATCGGGCATATAAGCAGGGGCCCAGTTGGCTTGTCCAAAACTGCTTACCTGGCGGGCATTGCTGCCATCTGCATTGGCTACCCATACTTCCATATTGGTGGGGGCCACCAGTCCTTCTGCTAACAGTTCTTTATACTCTTTAATTTCTGCATCGGTTTTGGGCCGGCTCGATCTCCAGATTAATTTTTTTCCATCGGGACTAAACCAGGCGCCGCCATCATAACCCAGCAGGTTGGTAATGCGTTTTTCTTTGCCGGTTTTTAAATCCATTATGTACAAATCAATATCGCCGTCTTTGGTGCTGGTATAAATCATTTTCTTTCCATCGGGGCTAAGGGTGGCTTCTGCATCATACCCCTTGCTGTTGGTTAATTGCTTTACAATTTTACCATTCAGGTCGGCCATAAAAATATCATAGCTGTCGTACAAAGGCCAGATGTATTTGTTGCCGTATTTTTTACGGTCGGGCACGGGTGGGCAGGTATCTGCACCCAGGTGTGTAGACGCATAGATTACATGCTTGCCATCTTTGGTAAAGGCGCCGCAGGTGGTGCGGCCTTTGCCGGTGCTTACCATTTTGTATTCAAATTTTTGTCCGGGTTGGGGTATGCGGCCAATAAACATCTGGTCGCAACTGATGCCTTCTTTTGGGTTTGTTTTTTGAAAAATAAGCCACTGCCCATCGTAACTGAAATAGGCTTCAGCGTTATCTCCGCCAAAAGTGAGCTGCTGAATGTTTTTAAAATGCTGCTCATCGGCATATTGTAAAGAATCTGCAGGGGCAGCAACGGTGGTAACGGCTGCTTTTTTAAAGGCAGCTAAAACAACAATGGCTGCAATAACAGTGGTGGCGCTTATTAAATATTTCATTTTACGTTATTTGGTAAAAGGCCGGTTGGCCCACTAAATTTGGCCGCAAGCTATTACAATTTGCCCTTACCGGAGCGGTGGAATTGTAAAAATATTGTCACCTGCTTTTTTAACTGAATCATTTAGTTTTGCTGCATGAAAAAATTGTATTGGGTACTTGCCCTGGCAGTAATTGTTTTTTTTAACAGTTGCGGATTATTAGACGGTGATGGAACCGGTGGATTTGATGCCATTTTAAATGCAGCTCCCTACAAAGGCCTTACCGATAGTATTGAGAACGACCCTAAAAACGCCGCCCTGCTTTTAAAGCGAGCCGATCTGCTTACCCAAAACAACCGGAGCGATATTGCCTACTACGATTATAAAAAAAGTTACGAGTTGCAGCCTTCAGAAGCTACGGCCTTGTTGTATTCATCCAGCCTGTTTATGACGGGCCGCAACAAAGAAGTAATAACACTGTTGCAGGATTGCATTAATAAATACCCGCAGAATACTGAGTTTAGCCGCCGTCTGGGGGAAGTATATGTGCAAACCGGCAATACAACTGAAGCACTGGCTATTTATGATAACCTTTTAAAAACAGACAGCAGCAATTTTGATGTGTATCATGAGAAGGGATTGCTGTATGCAGCGGTAAAAGATACTGCAAAGGCCATAGCCATGCTGCAGCAATCATACAATATTCAGCCCACCATAAGAACGGGGCTGGCACTGGCCAACTTTTATGCAGAAACCAATAATGCCAATACCCTTGCTTTATGCGATGCACTGAGCCTGCGGGATACGGCTCGTGATTTTATTGAGCCACTCTTTCTGAAAGGCGTTTATTACAGCAATATAAAAGAGTATGCAAAGGCCATCAGTCTGTTTGATGAATGCACTACCCGCAACTGGCAGTTTATTGAACCTTATATTGAAAAGGGCATCATTTTTTACGAGCAAAAGAATTATGACGAAGCGCTCAAAACTTTTCAGATGGCGGCCAGCATACAATACACGTACCCCGATTGCTATTATTGGCTGGGCCGTTGTTATGAGGCTATCGGAAAAGTGGAAGAAGCCAAAGATCATTACTTTAAAGCCCTTACCTTCGACCGGGATTTTACCGAAGCCCGGGAAGCATTAGACCGCATCAGAGCCAAAAAATAAATCAACGTATATAAATCATTTCTATGCCCATTGTTGCACCTTCTTTATTGTCGGCCAACTTTATAAACCTGGAAGCAGATTGCAAAATGCTGAATGAAAGCGTGGCCGACTGGTATCACCTGGATGTGATGGACGGCCGCTTTGTACCCAATATTACTTTTGGCCCCATGATTATTGAGTTTATACGAAAAGCCACCAGTAAGGTATGCGATGTGCACCTGATGATTGAAGAACCGGAGCGGTATGCCGAACAGTTTAAAAAAGCCGGCGCCGATATTTTAACCGTACATATAGAAGCCTGCACGCATTTGCATCGCAATATTCAGCAAATAAAAAGCCTGGGTATGAAGGCCGGCGTGGCATTAAACCCGCATACACCGGTTAGCAGTTTAAAAGATATACTGGCCGATATTGATTTGGTTTGCATCATGAGTGTGAACCCAGGTTTTGGCGGCCAAACTTTTATACCACAAACCCTGCAACGCATTAAAGAATTACGCGGCCTGATAGATGCCGCACAACTACCCACACTGATAGAAATTGATGGTGGCGTTACTTTGGATAATGCAAAAACTATTTTAGATGCCGGCGCACATGTTTTGGTAGCAGGTAATACCGTGTTTAAATCGGCCAACCCCACACAAACTATTCAGCAGCTTAAAAATTTGTAGTAGTATTTTTTTGTTACCAGCAGGGGTACTGCTATAAAACATTGTTGCGTCGCACTCTTCAGCTGAAGGGTGCGACGCAACGGTGATGAGTGTTGTGCTACTGCCGGTTACCCACTATTTCTTATTGCCATAAGCTTTGTCTAAGAAATGGTAGCGGGCATCATTAGCAGCCTTCACTGCTTTTGAGGTTACATCTATAATCATTACATCTGGCTGTGCATCGCCGGGTTGGGCGGCTGGCCAGTTGGGCTGTTTATTGCCGTTAGGGTTTCCGGTAATTATAAAGTTGGCAAAATAATTTTGCATGGTGGCCGATACTTTGTAGTCGTCCTCCGTCCACGCATAATCGGTTACCAGGTGCAGGTTGCCCATGCAATATTCTATTTCGCAGGCATGGGGTGCGCCAATAGGCTCAGGCATTTTAAAAGCATTGGCATCTTTTTTAACGGTGCCACCTGCCAGGCCGGGTGTTAAACTCTGGTCGGCCAATGGCGGCCGTAATTTGCTGTATAAATAACGATACACTGGTTGGCTGCTGTTATTAATATGCAGGTCGGCCCATTTCCAAGTACTGTATGAAATAAAACGATCAGATGCAAGAGCGGTAGCGGCCACTTCAATGTCTTTGGTACTATCACCGGGATATAATTTTAAAACTGTTTCCCAATCGTTGGGGTATTCAGCTTTCAACCGCTTCAGATAATTTTCTTTGGTATAAGGCTGGCCTTGCATAAAAGCACCACCGGGTATTTCTGCAGAGTTCCATCCTAATAATAAAGGCACCTGGGCTTGTTTTTTAGCTTCAAAAATTTCTGGTAATGTGGCAGGTAAAAAATAACCGTCAATTACGGTAGGAAAACCAAAGCGTCTCGATTCGGTGAAGATTTCAAACAACTCACGGGTGCTTAATTTGCGCAGTTCAGCAATGGTTTTATAACCGGCTTTAGTAACAAACTCAACCCCGGTTTTTTCTGCTTCTGCTAAAGTAACGGGCGCCAATGTGGGGTTAATGCCGCCGCCACTTTCTCCGATAGCACCGGCAATTAAATTTTTAGAAAGGGGAGAAGCCATGTGCATACTCACCGAAATAGAACCGGCCGACTCGCCGGCAATGGTTACTCTTTTAGGATCGCCGCCAAACGCAGCAATATTTTTTTGCACCCATTTTAAGCCAGCCAGCTGGTCTAATAAACCATAGTTGCCCGATGCTTTATAAGATGCTTCTTTAGATAGTTCTGGATGTGCTAAAAAACCAAACACATTTAAGCGGTAGTTTACGGTTACCACCACCATGCCTTTTTTGGCCATGCTTTCACCATCGTAGCGGGGCTCTGCACCATCGCCGGCAGATAAACCACCGCCATAAAAATATACCAGCACCGGAAGGTTTTTGGTATTTCTTTTAGCCGGTGTCCAAACATTCAGGTATAAGCAATCTTCACTCAGCCCTTCGCTACGGCTTTTCATATCGCCAAAGATGATGCCCTGCACGGCGCGGGACCCAAACTTTTTGGTGGCTTTTACACCCTTCCATGCATCTAATGGCTGCGGGGCTTTCCAGCGTAAATCGCCCACGGGTGGTTTGGCAAAGGGAATACCCAGGTAAAACTGCATACCTGTTTTAGTATCATAGTTGCCTTCTATAATACCGTTTTCAATGGTGGCTTGCACCGCTAAATAATTGTTGGTTTGAGCCTGGCAGCAAATGCCTGTTGCCAATACTACCATAAGAAGAAAATGGCGCATACGTTAGTGTTTAAATGTTATTGTCTCAATTTGAGACAATAATACCTCTTTTTTTGAAAATTGAGTTATTATTGTTGAAAAATAGATTAATGGCAAAAAAGGCAGGGCAGGATGCTTCCATTGCGGATGGTGAGGGCTACCTCACCAACATTGCATACGATTCTGTGGTGTTTGGTTTTTGGGGCGGCCAGCTGAAAATATTGCTGATGGAATACCACAACACGGGTTTGTTTGCCCTACCCGGTGGTTTTGTAAAAAGAGACGAAGACCTGAACGCAGCAGTGAAGAGAGGCTTAAAAGAAAGAACCGGAATTGATACCATCTATCTGGAACAATGCTATGTGTTTGGCGATGTGGCCCGGCACCAACCCGAAGTATTGCGTACCATTCTAAAGGCAAATGGCATGCCTGCACCCAATGAGCATTGGTTGTTAGATCGCTTTATATCCATCGCCTATTATGCGTTGGTAAACTATAATGAAGTGGTGCTGGTGCCAGATGCATTGTCTGATAGCTGTACCTGGTATGATGTTAATAAGCTGCCTTCTTTAATTTTAGATCACTCCACTATTGTTGCCAAAGCCCTGCAAACCTTAAGAGCTAATTTAGATAGCAAGATTGTTGGCGGCAATCTGTTGCCAAAGCAATTTACCATGAAAGAACTGCAACAGGTGTATGAAGCCATCTTAGGAACAAACATCCGGCGCACTACGTTTCAGCGAAAAATGCTGGGGCTGGGCATTTTAAAAAGGCACCAAAAAAAATATTCTGGTAAAGCGCATAAAGCCCCTTACATGTACAGCTTTAAAAAAACAAAACAGCCTTAAGTAAACAGACCGGTTTTATTAATCTGTTGCAGTGTGCGACGCAACGATGCCGGGTTTTGTTCTGCCGCTGGTACCATACTTTGTTAAAAAAAATTAATGTCGGCCAGCAAACAATTTGCACGTTTGTAAATGAATTAATATTGCTGCTTATTTTAACGCAATGAAAGGATTAGTAACAATTGTTTTGGTAGCTGCTACTATTTGCACATACGCACAAAAGGGTTTATGGAGAGGCTCTTTATTAAGAGCCGATGGTAAAGAAATTGTTTTTGTTTTTGAATGGAAACAGCAAGCGGGAAAGAATACCTGGATAATTCAGAATGCCGGCGAACGGCTGGTGGTGGATAATATTAAATGGAAGAAAGATTCTGTGTTTATAGAAATGCCGTTGTTTGAATCTGCATTTCGCCTGCAATATAAAAACGGGCAACTAAGCGGTAACTGGATAAAAGGTACTTCAACAAAAGAAATGGTAATGCCTTTTAGGGCAATACGTCAATCGGTACGTTTTAATGCCAGCCAACCAGCCACGGTTAACAGCACCGGTACATGGGCTGCTACCTTTACCCGCAGCAATGGAACCACCCGTCCGGCTATTGCCAGCTTTCAGCAAAAAGGAAATAAAGCAACCGGCACTTTTCTTACACCCAGTGGCGATTACCGGTATTTAGAAGGCGTGGTAAGTGGCGACTCTTTAATGCTGAGTTGCTTTGATGGCAGCCATGCTTATTTGTTTACCGCCACCATAAAGCAACATGAAATTATTGATGGCTGGTATTACAGCAGCGCTACTTTTAAAGAACCCTGGACGGCGGTGAAGAATGCAGCTGCTACTTTACCCACCGATGCCGTGGCCATGTTTGTTAAAGAAGGCGCCTCAGATAAACTTGATTTTTCTTTTGCTGATATTGACGGACAAACTGTTTCTATTAAAGACGACCGGTTTAAAAACAAAGTGGTGGTAATACAACTAATGGGCAGCTGGTGCCCTAACTGTATGGATGAAACCGCTTTTTTAAGTAATTACTACAATACCCAAAAAAATAAAGATGTTGAAATGCTGGCGCTGGCGTATGAATATAGTACCAATACAGAAAGAAGTATTAACAGTCTTAAAAAATTTCAGCAGCGGTTTAATGTGCAATACCCCATGTTAATAACCGGCGTTACGGTAAACGATAGCCTGCGCACCGAAAAAACATTGCCGCAGTTAACACCCGTTAAAGTTTTTCCCACCACCATATTTATTGGTAAAGATGGGCGGGTTAAAAAAATAGATACCGGTTTTTACGGGCCGGGTACCGGCGTTTATTACGAGGAGTATAAGAAAAATTTTTACGCCACCATTAATGCCTTATTAAAGGAGTAAGCAGTTAATTGGTGTCATCCTTTCTTAATTCTACCAGCACGGGTGCATCATCTGCATGCGTACGGCGGTATATAAGGTAGTAATAAAGCAAAATAATTAACCCAATACCAAAGGGAATTAATGAAGCTTCCCGCAGGCCCAATCCACGCCATAAATTCTCATCCCAGCCAAAAAACTCACCAATCATCCAGGTGCAGTTGGCGGTTATCCAAAAATCTATAGCAAGGTTATGAAACAGTTCTGACCGGGTGTGCCGGGTTTGCCAGGTAATTATAAGTGCCACAGCAAATGTGGGCACAATCATAATCATACCGGGGATTCTTAAATTTAATGCCCAGCAGGCATCTTTTAACAGCCACAAAAGAATATGCAAATTTTCAACTTTTCGGTAGCGGGCCGGAATAGAATAAATTGTACTCATGTATTAAAGCAGGATTTTTTTTAATCATGCGCAATCCCAAAGGAAAGCCATAACCAAACAAATTTATACAAATGTGCCTTTCAAACGGCAGCGGTTTTTTATTTATTGAAACGTGGTTTACCAGCAGTTGTTTTTCATGGCGGCATCCTTGCTTGTTGTAAACCCCGAATAGGTTTGTGCAATGCTATCGGGGCACCCGTTTACTAAAGCCCTTTTGGCATCTATGTTTTTAGCAGGCTCAGAGACAATATATACAGGCTTACCCTTAAATTTTACAGGGTGGGCGTGGCCAGTTTGCAGAGTTGCCATATAACTTCCATCTTCAGGCTAAATACAAGGGCTTGCCAGCTACCAATTTTGTATTTTTATTGCATGAGTAAAACAAAGCGGTTAGCAATTCTTATAGGGATGGTTGCATGGCTGAACGGTGTGCAGGCCCAGGTTTTTAACGTGGTTAAAAGCGAGGTTTCTTTTCAATCAGATGCGCCGCATGAAATACTAAAAGCTGCTGCTTCCGGCGCATTAAAGGGTATTGTAGATTTTAACAGAAGAACTTTTGCTTTTACCATACCCTTAAAAAGTTTTGATGGATTTAATTCGCCGTTACAGAAAGAGCATTTTAATGAAAACTACGTGGAAAGTGAAAAACATCCCGTAGCCAGTTTTAGCGGCCGTATTATAGAAGAAGACGATTTTTTAAAAGATGGAAATTACACCCTGCGGGCTAAAGGAAAATTAAATGTACATGGTATAGAACAGGAGCGGATTATTAAATGCGATATACAGGTAAAAGGGGGACTTATAAAAATTAAATCCTCATTCTCTGTACTGCTGGCAGATCATGATATTAAAATTCCACGCATTGTGCACGAAAAACTGGCTTCAGAAATAAAAGTGAATTTACAGGCTGAACTTATACAGAAATAACTTGCATTCTATAAAGAAATATACCAGCTGCATTTGCCTGCTGCTTTGCTTTAAACTGGCAATGGCACAGGCACCTTTTTACAAGACCATAGCAATAGATGAAGACAATGCCAGTATAAAAATGCAATCTTTTTTTAAAGATCATTTTGGTTTTATATGGGTGGCCACCAATGAAGGCGTATATAAATTGTATGGCAATAAGGCGGTTAAAATTAACCTGCCTGCCTATGCAAAAAAGAATGTTACCGCTATTGGAGAGGATGCGAAAGGTATTGTATGGATAGGTTGTGCAGATGGTAGTATAGCCCGTATTCATAACAGCATGGCTGCATGGTTTAACCCTGAGGAGGGAACACCTAAGGAAGCCATTACCAGTTTTTGGGCCGATGCAGAAAACAATATGTGGTTTGCTACTGCTGGCGAAGGCGTATACCTGTACGACGGCAGAAAGCTGGTAAACTTTGCCACAGAAGATGGGTTGACGGATAACTATGTGTACACCTTAAAAAATTACTACGGCACCATAGTGGCAGCCACAGACCGTGGCTTATCGTTTATAAACTATAAAAAGGGAGTAAAACAAATAGCGCAGTTTACATCAAAAAACGGATTGCCGGATAATATTGTTAGGGCCATTGCACCATCAGATGTTAAAGGGTATTGGTGGCTGGCCTTGCAGGATAAAGGGCTTTGTCTTTTTGATATGGCTGGCAAAGAAATCATCAGTAATTTTCTTACAAACAACTGGCAATACGGACAGGTTAATGCACTTGCAGATTTAGGAAATGAAGTTTGGATTGCTACTGAAAGCAACGGCGTATTGGTATATAATAAACTGAACGCTACGGTAACAAAAGCACCGGATTCAGAAACAACTATTAAAGGAGTTGTGGCTGGCATTGCACAAGACAATGAGGCCAATCTTTGGATTGGCAATGAAGCCAGGCTGGTAAAATCTACCGCAGCTATTGCCCGGTATTATAAATATTCAGACAGCAATGCCATTTTTAGAGTACACAGTTTGCTGGCCGATAAACAACACCGGCTTTGGTATACCCCGGATATACAATTAACCCGCTGCGATTTAAGAAACAATCCCTTGAACCGCTCAAAAGTGTACCCCGTTACCGGAAAGGGTAATAAAAACGACATAACTTCTCTTTACTATGATGATTGTGGTTATTTATGGATTGGTACAATGGGCTCTGGCTTAATACGCTTTGATCCGAATACTGAAAAGCAATATACGGTTACCACCAACCCCTTACTGGTAAACGGACACATACTTAGTATTGCAGGTAAGGATGGTGATTTATGGGTGGCCTCATTAAACGGAGTAACCCGCCTGCATCTGACGGCATCGCACAGTAATTTAAACACACCGGTTACCTATAAAAACTATACCAAGCAGGATGGCATTGGCGCTGATTATGTTTACAATATTTTTATTGATACAAAAAAAAGGGTATGGTTTGCCACCGATGGTGCTGGTGTGGCCATGCTGGAAGGCGAACGATTTATTAATTTTTACAAAACTAAAAAGCTGGCTACAGCAGTTATTTATTCTGTTACAGAAGATAGCCAGGGAGGTATTTGGCTAAGTACGCTGAACGAAGGATTGTATAAGTATGATGGTAAAAATTTTACCCATTATGGTATTGAAAATGGGTTGACAGATTTATCTATTACTGCTATTGCCGCCGATGCCAATGGCCAATTACTGGTGGTAAATAAAAAAGGGTTAGACCTTGTAAATGTTGCCACCAATGCTGTTACACATTATGGAAGGGAAACCGGATTTAATGGTATACAACCCAACTTAAACAGTATTACTGTAGATGAAGTGGGTCGTTTTTGGCTGGGTATGGAAACTGAAATAGTGCAATTGAATGCAAACCCGCAAAGCCAGGTATTGCCAAAAGCAGTGATTGAAACCATTAAAGCCGGCGCTGCCATTATTGATACCAATCTTGTACATGTATTTGCATATAATGAAAACAATGTGCAGGTAAGTTTCAGCAGTGTGCACTATACAGAACCTGAAAAAGTAAAATACCAGTACTTTTTAGAAGGGTATAATAAACAGTGGGAGCAAACCAATGACGATTACCTGAACTTTGTATCACTCAACCCGGGCACTTACACTTTAAAAATACGGGCCGCTGTTGGCAATAATTTTACTGCAAGCCCTGTTGCCAGTTACCGGTTTACTATAGAAAAAGCATTTTGGCTTACCTGGTATTTCAGGGCGGGTATAGTATTGCTGGCGGCATTAGGTATATACCTGCTGGTAAGGCAGCGTTTACGAACTATCCGCCGCCAGGAACAGTTAAAGAATGAACGCTTCAGGCTGCAGTACGATGCTTTAAAAAACCAGGTAAACCCGCACTTTTTATTTAATAGTTTAAATGCATTGCTGAATGTGGTAGAAGAAAACCCAACAGCTGCCAGTGGATTTATTAAGCAGCTGTCTGCCTTTTACCGTAAAATAACCGCCTACCGGGATACTGATGTGATAACAGTTAAAGAAGAATTGGAAATACTGAACACGTATCTGTTTATACAACAGCAGCGCTATGGCAGGGCCTTGGTTAAAACAATACAGGTGGATGAAGTAACCGCCACTAAATTTTATTTACCCCCTCTGTCTTTACAATTGCTGGCCGAAAATGCTGTAAAGCACAATGCTGTTTCTTTAGAAACGCCCTTAGAAATAAAAGTGTATACAGAAGGGCAGTGGTTATTGGTTAGCAATAACCTTAATGCAAAGTTTAATAAAGAAGAAAGCGAAGGCATGGGATTACAAAACATACAAAACCGGTTTAAATTGTTAACCGACATAGCCATTGAGTTTGGCGAAGAAGATGGATGGTTTGTAGTGCGCCTGCCTATGTTAAAACAGGTATAGAGTTTATCCTGTTGCTGTTTGCACTGCCGTTGAAAGGATTGCGACGCAAGGATGCTGCCCAAAGCAATACTGCTGGTATAAAAAAGAAACAACCGCTATATGAAAATATTAATTGTAGAAGACGAAGAGCAGGCATACAAACGTCTTAAAAAATTAATTGCAGAAGCTGTACCGGGTGCTGTTATTTTAGATGTGGTGATGAGCATTCAGTCGGCAATAAAATGGTTTGCTGGCAACCCCATGCCAGACCTGGTGTTTATGGATGTGAACCTTGCTGATGGTGAAAGTTTTGAAATTTTTAAACAGGTAAGTATTACTTGCCCAATTATTTTTACAACTGCCTATGAAGAGTATGCTATAAAAGCATTTAAGGTTAACAGCATTGCCTATCTGTTAAAGCCGGTTGATAAAGCAGATATTGAAGCGGCAATGGCTAAACTGCATTCTATTAAAGGGCATAGCCCGGCGCCCGATTATGTAAATCTGCTTAAAAACCTGCAACAACCTTTGGCCACTGCATACCGGGAGCGGTTTGTGGTGAAATTGGGAGACAATTTAAAATCGATACCAACAGACGAAGTGGCTTATTTTTTTACAGAAAACAAGGCTAATTTTTTGTGCACCAGAGAGGGTAAAAAATATCCTATAGATTTTAATTTAGATCAGGTGGAAACCCAACTGAACCCTAAAACGTATTTTAGAATTAACCGGCAGTTTATAATTGCCATGAGCAGTATTGATGAAATGAAGAGTTATACCCGGTCGAGGGTAATAATAAAACTAAAACCAGCCAGCCATTTAGATACTATTGTAAGTGTAGAAAGGGCGAATAAGTTTAGAGATTGGCTGGAAGGTATTGTATAATCTAACGGTTATTTACAGGCTCAGCTATCAAATATGCAGGTTCAGCGGTATTGGCTGCCTGTTTTTAAAGTTGAGCACTATTTTTAGTATATAAACGCAGTACAAAGATGTTGAAAAGGAACTGGAAGAAAATAGTATTGGTATTGGTGGTAGCAGTAATTGCAGTAAGTGCTGTAGTTTATTATCAGTTAAACAAGCCACACAAGCAAGCCAACGTAAAAGCCGATATTGAAATTACTGCCAGTAATTTGGCAACAGCTTTTGAAACTGATGAAACGGCGGCTAACAAAATTTATTTAGACAAAGTAATTGCCGTAACAGGCCAGGTTTCAGAGATAAGTACCAACCAACAGGGTTTTACAATAGTAGTGCTGAAAGGAACCGATATGAGTGGCGTAAGTTGTACCCTGTTAGAAAAAAGTCCTGCCGTAGAAAAAAACAGTACCATTCGTTTACAAGGTTTTTGTAACGGATACTTAACCGATGTGGTGCTGGACCGATGCGTACTTAATACCTTAAAATAAACAACATGCAGCGCCTTTTTCCGCTTACCCTATTAGCCATTTTGGCTATAGGCCTCATCATTGCCTGTAAACATGAGCCGCCGATTCAACCCGGCGGTGGGGGTTTACCCATTCCCGGGTGTGTTTACACTGATATTTGTTTTGAAAGTGATGTACTCCCCATTTTTCAATCTTCATGTGCAAAATCTGGCTGCCACGATGCTGCAACTGCAGAGGGTGGGTATGTGCTGGATAGCTATGCCAATATTATTAAAAAGGGTATAAAACCCGGCAATGCTGGCGGCAGTAAATTATACACCATACTTTTTAAAACTGGTGGAGACCAGATGCCTCCATTACCCAGTGCTCCGCTATCTCAGGCCCAGCGAGACTCTATCGGCAAATGGATAAACAATGGCGCCAAAAATACCGTTAACTGCAATTGCAATTGCGATACCGCTAAGTTTACTTATGCCGCAATAATAAAACCTATTATGGATGCCAGTTGTGTGGGTTGCCATAACCCCAACTCATTGGGTGGTGGCATTAACTTAAACAGCTATACAGCCGTTAAAGCCATAGCAGTTAATGGTAAATTAATGGGAAGTATAACACATGCCCCCGGTTATGTGGCAATGCCGCAAGGTGGTAAATTAAGCGATTGTCAGATTAAGCAGGTAGATAAATGGGTTAAAGCCGGCTCTCTTAATAATTAGGTAGCCAGCATGGTATTCTATGGCAGCATCCTTGCCACGCTCGTTTCATCGGCAAACCAATGGGCAGAGGACAGTAAGCGGTTGGTTAAAAGTGGTTGCATTCTTATAGTTGTATAGCAAGCAACTGATAGCAAAAGAAATGCGTAATGCAATTATAAAAGGTTTTATTATTTGTAAATATGTTTCAGATGAGATATAAAAAAGCCCTGGCCATAATATTAGTAGTGGCAGTTGCAACCTTCAGTGGTTGTTATTATGATAAAGAAGAAATTCTCTATCCCGGCGGAGGTACCTGCGATACCACGGCTGCTTCCACCTATAGTGCTGTGGTATTACCCATTTTAAATACCAGTTGCAATAATTGTCACGGAGGCAGTGCTTCAGCCGGTGCCGGTATAAATTTAGATACCTATGCCGGCGTTAAAGCACAGGTAAATAATGGCAAATTAATGGGCTCAATTAATCATTCTGCCGGATATTCAGCCATGCCAAAAAACGGGGCAAAAATGAGTGCCTGCAATATTGCAAAAATTAACCGGTGGATAGCCGCCGGCTCTTTAAACAACTAAACTCCTAAATACACTAAATATGAAAATGCTCTTAATGTTAGTCGGTTTTACAACACTGGTAATTACCAGTCAGGCGCAAAATATCTATATCACCAAAACAGGGCAGGTGGCTTTTTACTCAAAAACTCCTTTAGAAAATATTGATGGGGTTAATAACGAAGTTTCAAGTATCTTAAATACATCTACCGGAGAACTGGTATTTACATTGCTGGTAAAAAGTTTTCATTTTGAACGGGCTTTATTAGAAGAGCATTTTAACGAAAACTATATGGAGAGTTCAAAAATTCCAAAGTCTACCTTTAAAGGAAAAATAACTAATCTTACTGCAGTAAATTTTGCTAAAGATGGGGCTTACAGTACTACTGTAGATGGAGATCTTACCATACACGGTGTAACACAAAAAGTAACTGCCCCCGGAACCATTACTGTTAAGGCCGGAAAAATTACCGCCGTTTCATCGTTTAAAATAAAAATTAAAGACTACGGTATTAAAATACCCACACTGGTAGCCGATAAAATTGCTGAAGTGGTAGAAATAAAAGTGAACTGTGTATACGAACCCAAAAAATAACCCCAATAATTACCGTCATGAATAAATACCTATTGGTTGTATTAGTATCTGTTTTAGCCTTACCTGTTTTTGCGCAAGACGATTTGATGAAAATGCTGGAAGACGAAACAAAAAAAGAAAAACATACAGACCTGGCCACTGCAACTTTTAAAACCACCCGTTTAATTAATGGGCACTCAATTGAAAATGTAGCCGCAGGGGTACTTGATTTTAAAATTCAACACCGCTTAGGTTTTGTAAACACTGGTATAAAAGAGTTTTTTGGGTTAGATCAGGCAACAATACGTTTGGGGTTGGATTATGGTATTACAGACCGGTTAATGATTGGTTTGGGCAGAAGCTCTTTTCAAAAACAACTGGATGCGTTTTACAAGTTTAAAATACTACGCCAATCAACAGGCACACGCAATATGCCCATCAGTTTAAGTGCCGTTTCTTCAATTATATTAAGAACAGATCCCTGGGCTGATGCCACAAGAAATAATTATTTTACCAGCAGGTTGTATTATGCACACCAATTACTAATAGCCCGTAAGTTCAGCGAGTCTTTTTCGTTGCAGTTAATGCCAACGATGGTGCATCATAATTTGGTGCCTGGCGCTAATGACCCAAACGATTTGTATGCAATTGGTGTGGGTGGACGGATTAAGCTGAGTAAGAGAGTAAGTTTTAACGGAGAGTATTATTATCAGTTACCCGGTTACCGATTTGCCAATAGTAAAAACTCTGTGGCGTTGGGTTTTGATATAGAAACAGGTGGCCACGTTTTTCAATTGCATTTAACCAACTCAACCGGCATGACGGAGAAAACATATATTAATGAAACCACCGGAGACTTCTTTAAAGGAGATATTCATTTTGGTTTCAATATATCAAGAGTGTTTACTATAAAAGACCCGCGTAAAAAGAAAACGGGTAAGTAATTGTGTTGCCAGCAATGGCTTTTCATGGCAGCAGCCTTGCCACGCTCGTTTCATCGGAAAATCTACGGGCGTCATAAAAAGTTTAGGCAGTTGGTTTAACTTATAAGTAATTAATATTTTATCAACAGCAATGCATTTATGCATTGCTGTTTTGTTTTTACAAGTAATTTAGTAAAAAAAAGATGCGGATTTTAATTGATATGGATGAAGTGATTGCAGATGCAGTATCACTTTTTTTGAAATGGTATGAACGTGACTTTGGAATCAGGTACACCGAAAAAGATGTTTACGGCACAAAACTGCTGCATATTGTACCTGATGCGCATAAGAGTACTGTTGCTGCCTACCCCCACACAAAAGGTTTTTTTGATGACCTGCCTGTAATTGCCAATAGCCAGGAAGTTGTACAACAATTGTATGATGCGCATGATGTTTTTATAGTATCTGCTGCCATGGAGTTTAAACATTCTCTGTATCCGAAATTTGAATGGCTGGACAGGCATTTTCCGTTTATACATTGGAAAAAACGGGTGCTTTGT
>JANRMC010000045.1:0-9818 GCA_033761915.1 Flavihumibacter sp. | reverse complement strand
GTGGTGGATGCATTTAATTATTGTGTAAAGGAGAAGCAGTTACAAGTGCATGCCTGGTGTATTATGAGTAACCATGTGCATTGTATTATAACCAGTAGGAGTGGTGCTTTATCTGATACGGTAAGAGATTTAAAACGGCATACGGCTAAATCAATTCTATCTGGTTTAATAGAAGAACCCGAAAGCAGAAGAGAATGGATATTATTTCAGTTTCGGAAAGCCGCTAAAGAGCATATTAGAAACAAGGAGTTTCAGGTTTGGACGCATGAAAATCATGCTGTGTATATAGATCCTTTTATCAGTGGGATGGCGGATAGTAAACTGAATTATATCCATCAAAATCCGGTTAGGGAAGGGATCGTTGAAAAGGGGGAGGACTATTTATACAGTAGTGCCTGCGATTATGCTGGTAAGAAAGGTTTAATTAAGTTAGATAAGTGGTAGTGTTGTAGCTAAAAGCTACGAACAAAAACAGCGTAGGCACAGCCTACGCTGAGTGGGGGGGGCACAGGAGTTTTCTTAAAATATCATTGGCTTAGTGTTGTGCTGAAAGTAACTTTTTTTGTTGTTTTTATTGTCTGGTATTTTGTCTGCAAAAACTATTTTATATACTCTGGGCACCATAAATTAATTGTCTCCTTTTACTTAAGAAAGTGTTTAGGTAATGAAAAACAATTTGCCTTGATTGGCATTTTGTTTTCAATTTTTACTTTTTTATTGTTTTACATAATATCCGTTTATCTGGCCAATGGAAAACTGGATTGACATGTTTTAAAGAGTAGACTAAATTGCCCCTCTTTTATTAAAAAGTTGAAATGTGCGACGCAACAATGCTGCTATGAAACACTGTGGCTGGTTGCCACCCTAAAAAATACCTAAAACGATTTTTTATTTGCATTCATCAGCCACTAACTTTGCGCTAAATTTTTACCATGCTTCGTGCTTTATTATCTATTACCCTTGCCTGCCTGCTGGTGTCCTGCTCTACCAATAATGTTACCGAAGATGAGAGCCTGAAAAAATATTTTGACAGTGCCGGTGTTACGGGCAGTTTTGGTTTGTTTGATAACGGACAGGGCAGTTTTACTATTTATAACTTACCGCGGTTTAGAGATAGCGCCTATTTACCCGCCTCTACTTTTAAAATTGTAAATGGCTTAATTGGTTTAGAAACCGGCCGTATTACAGACAGCAGTACGGTGTTTAAATGGGATGGGGTGATACGGGTTTTAAGCAACGGCGATACAATGCATGCCTGGAATAAAGACCTGCGTTTTGATGAGGCGTTTAAAGTTTCTGCCGTTCCATACTTCAGAGAGCTGGCCCGCCGTATAGGAAAAGACACCATGCAAAGATGGTTAGATACGCTGGGTTATGGTGCTACATTTAAAAAACCGGTTATTGCTAATAACCTGGATACTTTTTGGCTGGACAATACCGTGAAAGTAACGGCTGATGAACAACTGGGCCTGGTAAAGAAACTGTATTTTGACCAGTTGCCCTTTCAAAAGCGCAGCCAGAAAATTATCCGCTCGGTGATGCTGCAAAAAGAAGACGCCAACTATTCGTTAAGTTATAAAACCGGCTGGGCTAAAAACGAAGCCGGAAAAGATATTGGTTGGGTAGTGGGTTGGATTGAAGAAAACAAGCACCCCTATTTTTTTGTATTGCAACTAGAAAACAGCAACCCCGCTTTTGATATGAAAACAGGCCGCCTGACCATTTTAAACAACATTTTAAAACAATACGGCTTTTTTGAGGGTAAGAAATAATCATTAAAAATTAGCAGCCCAACTTTTCGCCCACCGGGATGATAATTTTTAATTATTATACTATGTGGCCAAAAACAATAATTATTAACACATGAAATAATTATCTTTTCCGCTGTTAATTTGGATTGATTCTTGAATAAATACGCTTAAAAGCAAAAGCCTGCCGTTTAGATTTGAACATACTATTTTTTTAACCGGACTAATTTTAGTGCCGCTGCTATTATTGCTACTGGCTATGGTATTGCATTGGAAGAAGAAGACAGCGGCTAAAATTGCTAACCCGGCCTTACTGAAAGCACTTATTGCCAGTTATTCTCCTGCCCGGTTTTTAGTACGATTTTTTTTATTAGTTGCTGCCGTTGCTGCCATTGTATTGGCGGCGGCCAACCTGCAGCAGCCCGGCGAGCCGGATGCCATCAGCCGTAAAGGGGTGGATGTAATGATTGCATTGGATGTTAGCAACAGTATGCTGGCGGCAGATTTAAAACCTAACCGTTTGGAGAGGGCCCGGCAATTTATGATCAGGCTGATAGAAGCAATGCCCAATGATAGGGTGGGGTTAATTGTATTTGCCGGCCGTGCGTATTTGCAAATGCCTTTATCAACCGATCATGCAGCGGCTAAAATGTATATTCAAACTGCCAGCCCGGATATGGTGCCCACACAGGGTACTGTATTTAATGAGGCTTTAAAAATTGCAGCAGGCAGTTTTAACAGCAAAGAAAAAAAGTATAAAGCCGTAGTATTAATTTCTGACGGAGAAGACCATGATGCCGAAGCTGCAAAACTGGCCACCACAATGGCAGAAAATGGCATTATGATTAATACCGTTGGCATTGGCAGCACACAAGGCACGCCCATTATTGAAGCGGCTACCGGAGAAACTAAAAAAGACGCACAGGGTAATATTGTTTTAACCAAATTAAACGAAGGGGCGTTGCAACAGTTGTCTGCCACCACTAATGGTGTGTATGTTCGGTTAGAAGATGCTGCTGCGGCCGTAAAAGAAATAACAGCACAATTGGCAACAATAGAACAAAGCTCCGGTAAAGACCAGTCCTTTGTTAACTACAAAAGCTACTTTCAGTGGTTTATGGCAACAGCACTTATTTTATTAATAATAGAATGCCTGTTGCCGGAACGTAAAAAAATTAAACTGGTATGATTAAGCAACAAAACATATTGAAAAAAATAGCTGCATTAAACCTGAAGGTGTTTATTGTTTTGTTGTTTATTGGTTGTTTTGTAACCATACGGGCACAACAACCCCCGGCTGCTTTACGTAAGGGAAATGAGTGGTATAAGAAAAATGATTTTGAAAATGCCCGCAAAGAGTATGAAAAAGCAATTGTAACAAATCCAAAAAATGCGCCGGCACATTACAATTTTGGCAACACCAGCTACCGGTTGAATAATTTTTCAGACGCTGTTACCAGCTACGAAGCCAGTATTGAAAACAGCAACGAAAAAGAAACCCGCCAGAAAGCTTTTTACAATAAAGGGGTGGCATTAAGCAAAGAACAAAAGCTGGCCGAAAGTATTACTGCCTGGAAGGAGGCTTTAAAGTTGAACCCCAACGATAATGAGGCCCGCGAAAATCTGCAGAAAGCTTTATTAGAACAAAAAAAGCAACAGCAGGAAAAAGAAAAAGAGAAAGACAAGCAGAAAGAAAAGCAGCAACAGAAAGAAAAACCAAAACCAGAGCAGCAACAAAGCAAGCTGAACAAGCAACAGGTAGAACAGTTGTTAAAAGCCATGCAACAAAAAGAAAAAGAAATACAGCAGAAATTGCAAAAGGGCAGCCCGGCCCCATCAAAACCAGAGAAAGACTGGTAAGTTTATTTACCTAAAACAGAACCCCTGCAGATATTGTTTGTTATTTTTGTGCGGCTCAGAACGCATAAAAAGCCAATTACGCATGCAATTATATACACCTTCATTAACCAGTTATCAGCGCCTCAAAACAATGGAGGTAAAAATTGGAGAATTGCTGTTGGGTAACAACCACCCCATCAGGGTGCAAACCATGACCACCACCGATACGATGGACACGCTTGCCACAGTAGAGCAATCCATTCGCTGTATAGAAGCCGGTGCAGAAATGGTACGTATTACCGCACCCAGCAAAAAAGAAGCAGAGAATTTACTGAATATAAAAAACGAATTGAGAAAGCGGGGCTATCATACGCCGTTGGTGGCCGATATACATTTTACCCCTAATGCTGCAGAAATAGCGGCCCGTATAATTGAGAAAGTACGGGTAAACCCCGGTAACTATGTAGATAAAAAGAAGTTTGAACAAATTGATTATACCGATGCAGAATATGCAGAAGAAATAGACCGCATTCGCGAACGGTTTACACCATTGGTTAAAATTTGTAAAGAATACGGTACTGCCATGCGCATTGGTACCAATCATGGTTCTTTAAGCGATCGTATTATGAGCCGCTATGGAGATACGGCTATTGGCATGGTGGAAAGTGCTATGGAGTTTTTGCGTATTGCCCGGGCAGAAAGCTATCATAATATTATTCTTAGTATGAAGAGCAGTAACCCGCAGGTAATGGTGCAGGCTTACCGCTTACTGATACAAACCATGCAGCAGGAGTTTGATGCCTGCTATCCCTTACATTTAGGCGTTACAGAAGCTGGCGATGGAGAAGATGGCCGTATTAAGTCTGCCATTGGCATTGGCACTTTACTGGAAGATGGCATTGGCGATACCATCCGGGTATCACTCACAGAAGACCCTGAGTTTGAAATACCGGTTTGTAAAGACCTGGTAAAAAGATACAACACCGCAGCCGCAACCAACCCGGTACCCGCCCTAAAAAAAATTACCTACAACCCGTTTGAGTATAAACGCCGCGAAACTTTTGCTGTTGATATTATTGGTGGCAAACAAGTACCTGTGGTGGTAGCAGATTTAAGTAAAATTGAAAATATAACTCCGCAGCATTTGCAAAGTGTGGGGTACACCTATGATGAAAATACAGATAAATGGACCATCAGCGATGCAGCGGCAGATTTTATATTTACCGGTAACCAGCTATTATCTTTTGCACTGCCCGGTACGCTAAAAGTAATTGTATACAATAATGCATGGCAACAAGCAGCCGATAAAAACAAGTATTATCCTATTTACGATGCCACAGAGTTTTTAACCACCACCACTACCAGCCAGCTACTGAATTTTGTAATGGTAGATTGTTACAGTGCCAACCAGTTGTACGATTACCTGCCGGTATTGGGCCAAAATAAAACCGTGGTATTGTGCTTAAGCAGCACCAATAAAAATGCCATGCAAAGTGTAAGGCGCATGTTTATGCAATTGCAGCAGCTGCAAATAAACAACCCGGTGGTTTTAATTACAGATAGCAACGGGCACACGCCAGACGAACATTTAATACATTTTGCAACAGAAACCGGAGCCTTGTTTTTAGAAGGTATGGGCGATGGCATTTGTCTGGGTTACGGGGCGGCTGCCACAATAGATAACACCAAAGTATCGGGCCGCACCTATTTACCAGTGTCTAATATTTACCAGTTTACCAATAATACAGCCTTCTCTATTTTACAGGCAACAAGAACCCGCATTTCAAAAACAGAGTACATCAGTTGCCCCAGTTGCGGCCGCACCTTGTTTGATTTACAAGAAACCACAGCAAAAATAAGAGCGGTTACCAATCACCTGAAAGGCATAAAAATTGCCATTATGGGTTGCATTGTAAATGGCCCCGGAGAAATGGCCGATGCAGATTTTGGTTATGTAGGCAGTGGCCCCGGCAAAATAACCTTGTATAAAGGCAAAGAAGTCATTAAAAGAAACGTGGATAGTGAAATTGCCGTTGAAGAATTGATTAATCTTCTCAAAGAAAACAACGCCTGGGTAGATCCTCAATAGATGTATGAAACCAGCACCTGTATTTCATAGCAGCATCCTTGCGTCGCACTCTTCAGCAGGGGTGCAATACATCAGCAGTGGGTTTATTTTTTTATTGTTTCTCTGCAGCATTGCATCCTGTGCAGCAGTAAAAGAGGCGGCACCCGGAAAATTGCAATCATTAAAACAAAACAATGCACTAATAAACGGAGAGTACAGCAATGCACCATTGTCAGATTCAAATACGGTAATTCAATTATGGAAAATTTTAAGTGTACAGAAACCGTATTATATTTTTAAGCCGGCAGACAGTTTACCCGATATGATGGTGCAATTAGAGGTAATAGATTCACGCAACCTTCGTGCAAAGTTGTATAGCGGTAAAATTCTTATAAACGAGCTGTTATTGAAAGGTCATTTTGAAGAAAATTATTTTTCTGTAAGGCGTAAAATCAGATGGCTTGGAGTGCCCTTAATTTATTTATCTTTTGCTAACGCCAAAACAAAAATTGGTAAGGATACTACTGGTAATTTAGTTGTTGACGGCGTTCGGGGTGGCTTTGGTATGATTTTCATTGCTGCTGCGGGTAATAACAATTGGTATAACTTAACTTACAAACAATACGAAAACTGATTCATGAGCTTTAAAATTTCTCAGCATACAGAAAACGATATACAGTTGGTACAAGTTACCAATGAAGCAACCGGTACTTTTATACAGGTGGCTCCTGCTTACGGCGCCATGCTGCACGCCTTTACTGTAAAGCATAAAGAAGGTTGGTTTAATGTAATAGATAATTATGCCGGCAAAGAAGCTATTGAGGCAGAACTGGCAATGAGTTATAAAAGCAGCAAATTGTCCCCTTTTGTTTGCCGTATTAAAAATGGCCAGTATCGGTATGAAGGAGAGTTGTTTGAATTTGAGAACAAATTTTTAGATGGTACGGCCATTCATGGTTTGTTGTATAATAAACCCTTTGTACTGGTAGATGAGTTTGCAGATGATGAGCAAGGCAGTGTGGTATTTAAATACAATTACAAAGAAGAATCAGAAGGCTACCCTTTTTTTTACCGTTGTGAAATACGCTACACTTTATTGCCACAAAATGTGGTGCAGCTGCAAACTACTATTATTAACCTGGATGATTTAACCATACCGGTTGCAGATGGCTGGCATCCGTACTTTACATTGGGTGGTGTGGTGGATGACTATGATTTATTTTTTAATGCTGATGGTAAACTGGAGTTTGATGATGCATTAATACCAACCGGTAAAACACTGAGCTACCGGGAGTTTACAGAAGAAAAGAAAATTGGCACCACCAGTTTTGATAATTGCTTTGTGCTGGTGCAGGATGAACAGGTGCCTGCCTGTACTATTTATAATGAGGCCACAGGGTTAGGAATTGAATTATACCCTGATAGCAGTTATCCGTTTTTGCAGGTATATACACCGCCACACCGTAAAAGTATTGCTATAGAAAATTTGAGTGCGGCCCCTGATGCGTTTAATAATAATATTGGATTACTGATGCTGCCACCCAGGCATACCCATAGCTTTACCACACATTATAAAATTGTAAACGAATAGTACCACTGCTGCTGAAGATAGTTTTGCTGTTAACGGGTGCGACGCAACGATGATGCTACAGAGAACAACGGCTGGTTACAAAAAAAACCTGCACGTTTTTGGTGCAGGTTTAATAATCTAATGGGTGCAGTGTTATAATTTAGCAGCCAATTCTTTACCAGCTTTGAATTTTGCCACTTTGCGGGCTTTAATTTTAATAACAGCGCCGGTTTGTGGATTGCGGCCGTTACGGGCAGCTCTTTTGCTCACAGAAAAAGTACCGAAACCAACCAGGGTTACTTTACCGCCACCTTTTAAAGTTTTAGTTACTGCTTCTACGAAAGAATCTAACGCACTGTTAGCTTGTGTTTTGGTAATACCTGCATCATCAGCAAGCTTTGCAATTAATTCAGCTTTGTTCATAGTGTGATGTTTTAAAATTTTAATAGCCCGACAAATTTAGACGCTTTTGCTTTTCAGCAAAATTTTTTTATGTGCTGGTGAAAACATATAAACGCCTGTAACCCGCGTGGAACGTGCTTTTCAGCCAGATGATGTTTTTATGAACAGGTGTTGTTAAAAAAGCTGATGCGCTGAAAGCTTTGCTGGTAAAGGATTTTAACGGTATATGAGTGAAAGGCTTGCTGCCAGTGTGTTTCAGCGGAATGTACAACAAAAGTTTTTGTGTGCAAGCGTAATTATTTATTTTCCACAATCAGTCCACAACCTTCATTAAGCTTCTGAATGCTACCACCTGGTTGCCCCAATGATCCGTTACTTCCTTTCTCATAGCTGGTGCATATTGTGTTATGTAATGGTTGTATTCTGTAATAGAAGCCGCAAAATACTGAATGGCATAAGTAGGCCCTTCGGCTTCATCTGTTTCAAGTAAACGCAGCACCTGGTTTTTTAAAAAACAACCGGTATTTAATATGGCAGGTATATGTTCTTTTTGCATCCATTCCAGCCAGGCTTCGTGTATATTCCAATCTACTTTGATGGTTACATTATATATAAGCATGTTATTTCTTTTTATTTACTTCTGCAGTTAGTTTACGGGTTAACAGCAATAACAATACCAGCACAGCACCCAGCACCAACCATATTACATAGTTACTATTTTTTTTGTTGGTTACAGGGTTTGGTGAGGTATTGCTGCTTACAGCACCTACCATTAATTCTGTTGGGTTTTGAACACTGTCTTTAAAAAAAGCAAGATCATATTGAGGTGCTGCGGCCAATGAGTCTCCGGTGGTTAATTCATAATCCATTCCTTTTTCTAACCAGGTTAGCAGGTAGTTGTTTAACTGGTAGGCTTTTACTCTATTAATTTTTAGAGGAGGGTTATCGTTGTTTTGAATGGCTAAATACAAAATATTGCCTTTTACATGGCAATTAAAAGAATGCCCGCCTGCTGAATTAAGCGTATAGTTATTATTGCCGGTACTGTTTTGGTTATTTATTGTAAACGACCGGTTGTAAAAACGGCTGCCAGAAACATTCAATTCTAACCGGTCTACCGTATAAGTTTCATCAAACTGCAAAGTGATATAGGTGGTTTTATTACTACTGTCTTTTTGAGAGATGATGGGTGCTGGCAGTAATACATGTTTGCCTGCCTGATAGGTTTGCCGGTAAACGCCGGCTTGCACAATGTTCACCGGCAGCACATCTTCTCCGTTAATGGTTATTTTAAAATATGTATAGCGGCTGTTAGGAAAAGATAATGATTGTATAAACTGTGCTTCGTTGCTGCTTAAATAATTATCTAATGAAATATTTTCTTTAATCACAAACCAATGGTTTAAATCATCGCTGCCACTTAGCGTAACAGTTCTGTAAGCATCGGTGTTTTTTATAAAGAGCAATAAACGGTTAATGGCTTTAGGTATTTTGTTTTCAATAACAACATGGGTTTGCTTATCGGCTTCTTTTTTTGCAGATAGAATGGGAAAGGATACAAAACTGGAAGCAGCAAATGCCGGTAGATCGGTTTTTAAAATATAGGGCACTTCCTGCCTGCTACTATTACCAATGCGCAAGTCTTCCAGCCCATCCTTACTTTTTGCCACTACTGAGGGCGGCAAATTTATTTTATAGAAGCCGCTTTTCTCAACTACAGCAAGCGGCGCATGATACTGTGGCTGCGCTTTTGCAATACCTATAATGAATACAGCCCCAAACAGTATTTTATATTTCTTTTTGTGCATCGTCTATCAGAATTTTTTTTAAACGCTGGTACATAAAAGAAACCACCAGCAGTAAAACCCCCAGGCTAAAGAATGCAGCAATCTTGCCGGCAATGGGTATATTTTTAATATCAAATAAAAATAACTTCAATAGGGTAACAGAAAATAGTGTTAAAGAAATAATACGCAGGGTTCTGTATTTAAACTTCATACCCCACCACATAAAGGCAAAGGAGCAAAGACCCCATAAAATGGGCAAACCTGTTTTTGCATACACCCTTTCAATTTCTTTCAGCGGCATGGTTTTACTGTAATAGAGCTGGTTGAACAATAAAAGAAACTCAATACTTAAAAATGTTACAATAAAACTACAATACAACCATGGTATAAAATTGTGATTGTGT
>JANRMC010000044.1:0-57831 GCA_033761915.1 Flavihumibacter sp. | reverse complement strand
TTTGGTACTAAAAAAAGAATTGAGGTAAGAAGTTACTTTAATAAGCCGGCTGCCGCCGCTGGTTAAAGCCACCTGTGGTTTAAAAGCTGTTTTAAAATCAGATGGTTTATTAATAACCGCCACCATGGTTCTGGTAATGGTAATATCGGCCCTGAAAAAATACAGAAATGAAACAAGCACAATAAATATCAAACCCAGTAAAAAACCACTGGTTAATACCAGCATGTTCCAGGTAGATATTAATTCTTTGTACTTATCAAACTGAACCGCTTTATAAAAATAAAAGCACAAAAAAACAAGCGGTATAACACCATTATTAATACAGTATTTCAAAAAAGGCCGGGTGGTGGTAGCCAAAAATTTAAAGTGCCGGCAAAAAAGAATAAAGGTGGTAATGTTCCAGCTCATTATAAAAATACCAATAGAAACACCCACAAAAAAAGCACTCAGGGCATTAACCTTATCTAAATATTCCGGAGCCAGGTAAAGAGAGTTTACACCAAATGCCTGCATAAAAAAACCACCTACTGCACCAAACAGTACCCACCAAAACAACAAAAGCACCTGAAACTTTTTAAAATGCAGCAACACCAATTGCACCGGAAAAGAATAAAAAATATTTTTAAGGCCTTGCTTCATTTGGTTTTACCAGGAGGTGTTTTATACACTTTGAAAATAATAAAAAAAACCGGCCTTCCCTAGTAAAGCCGCTATTTAAAAGCAGCTATGCCTGTTTTCTTACAAGGTACAACATGGCAACCATTACCAGCAGGTACAGCATGCCCGTTAGCTGGTGCAATTGTGCCATCCATTCAAATAAACCCCATTTGTTGGCTACAATACCCGTACTGGTTAGCACAGAAAAAATGCCCAGCAATAATTGCACTCCAATAAACAACAGGGGCAGCAGTTTTACTTTATTAAAAAAAGTAGTGGCTGCCATACGGGCGGCTTTAATAGTCCATACCAACGTTAATGCCACCAGCAAATAAGCCAGGCCCCTGTGTATAAAGTGCACAGTAATTTTATTATCTACCAGATGCAGCAGCGGAGAAAACATATCAGCCGGCACCCAATCTCCATTAATTGTGGGCCAGGTAGCGGCTGCGTTGGCCGCTTTATGTCCGGCCATTAATGCGCCATATACCAGTTGCAAAAAAAGAACCGCTATAATAAGCCCTGTTAATTTTCTAACCGGTTTATTATAAACAACCGCTTCTCTTTTAATACGCAGCTCTAAGGCAAACCACCAGGCATAGCTTATTAATACCAATGCAAATACAAAATGCAAAGCCAGTTTGGTGGGTTTTACATACACAGCATCCCCCGTTAGCCCGCTGGCAACCATTATCCAACCAATAGCCCCTTGCAAAGCGCCCATTACAAATAAAACAAGCAGGGGCTGTATCATGGTTTTTTTCAAATACCTTTTTGCCAGCAGGTAAATAAAGCCAATTACAAACACCACCCCAATTAAGCGGGCCCAAAACCTATGAAACCACTCCCAAAAGAAAATAAACTTAAAATTGCTGAGTGTAAAATCACTGTTCAGTAATTGGTATTGCGGTGTTTGCTGGTATTTTAAAAATTCTTTTTGCCAGACCGCTTCATTCAGTGGTGGTAATGTACCGGTCACCACATTCCATTCAGTAATAGAAAGACCAGAACCCGTAAGCCGGGTAATGCCGCCTAATAATACTTGTATTAAAAGCATGGCCACGCCAATAAAAATCCAGTTGGCAACGGCTTTCTGTCCTTTGTATATTTCGTTCATAGCGGGTGCAAAGTTAGGCAGCTACGTTCATTATTATAACATGTTTAAAACTATGTTACCAGCATTTGTGCAGGTATTAAACAGTTGTTGCGTCGCACACTGCAACGGCACCGCCCTGGTGGGCTAACAAATTTCAAAAGTGTTTAGTGTAGTTTACGGTGTATGCAATAAATGCTGCAAACCGTTCTCAGGTTTCTTTCCTTTTATGGGTGCAAAAAAAGCTACTATTTTTTTAAAATCGGCCACTTCATCCTGGGTGGTTGTAAAAGCGTCGCCAATAACCAGCTGGCGGTTTTCAAAATCAAGCCCCACCATTAAAATGGGTACCGCCGCTTTTTTAGCAATATGGTAAAAACCGGTACGCAGCTTTTCCACTTTTTTTCGGGTACCTTCAGGTGATAGCGCCAGTAAAAAATGTTCATTATTATTAAACCGTTCCACTACCTGATCAACCATATTGTGTTTACTAAAACGGTCAACCGGTGTGCCTCCCATCCACCTGAACAAAAAACCAAACGGGCCTTTAAACAATTCTGCTTTACCCAAAAACTTAGCCTCGGTAATTTTCAATTCGCTTCTAAAAGCAATGCCCACAATAAAATCTACCCAACTGGTGTGCGGTGCCACAACAATTACCATTTTTTTTAACTGATAGGGAAACTGGCCTTTTACTTTCCAGCCTCCCATACGTAAGTATAATTTCCAAAATAATTGCACTACTAATTTTTACACAAGTTACGCATCAAAGGCTTTTCTGGCTATCAGATACCAGTATTACTTAAATGCTGCTGAATGGTGGCAATAAATTCATCGGGGTTAAAGGGCTTCAGTATAATATCGTTCAACCCGGCTCTGAACACAGTACTCTCTACTTCTTTGGGCATACTGGCTGTTAAGGCTATAATGGGCAGGTTCTCTCCCTGTTTGCGTATTTGCCGGGTTGCTTCATAGCCATCCATCACCGGCATATCCAAATCCATTAAAATCAGTTTATGTTTTTGCGCATTAAAAACTTCTAAAGCCAATTGTCCGTTTTCTGCCACATCTACCTGTGCACCATTTTTTTCTAAAATGGTTTTAGCCACCAACACGTTCATAGGGTTGTCTTCTACCAGCAATAAATTAACGCCTTCCTGCTTAAAGCGTTTGCCATCTGCAGCTGTTTCAGGCATAGCTTTATTAATAGGTTCTTTGCTTAAAGGAAATACTTGTGTAAAAAAGAAGCTGGCTCCGTTGCCGGGCTGGCTGCTTACCAATAAATCAACCCCCTGCAGTTCTAATATTTTTTTGGATATAGCAAGCCCAAGACCCGTACCGCCATACTTGCGGGAGGTAGAAGTGTCTGCCTGTGTAAAACGGTCAAAAATTATTTTTTGCTGCGCTGGTGTTATACCCACACCGCTATCTGTTACTTTAACCAAAACAGTAATACTATTATTGGTTTTGGCAGTAACCAGTAATTCTAAAGAGGCAAACCCCTGACTGGTAAACTTAATAGCATTGTGCAGCAAATTATTAATTACCTGTGTGGTGCGGGTGGGGTCTCCTAATACTTTATGGGTCAATTGCTCGTCAACCGTAAGCCGAAGCTCTATACGCTTTTCATCGGCCAGGGTTTTAAGGCCTTTATAAATATTTGTGGCAATGGCCGGCAAATCCATATCTATTTTTTCTATTGAAATTTTGCCTGCCTCAATTTTATTATAGTCAAGTATATTATTAACAATAGACAAAAGGTGTACGGCAGAAAACTGTAAAGCATTTAATTGCTCCTGCTGATCTTGCCTTGGGTTATTGCGCTGTAATAAATAAGACATGCCCACTACAGAATTAAGAGGTGTCCTGATTTCATGAGACATAATTGATAAAAACTCTGACTTTGCTTTTAAGCCCTGCTGGGCAAGCTGCGCTGCCTGTTTCAGCCTTTCAGAAAAACGGTTTGACAATACCATTGACTGCAAAAAGAAAAAGCATATATACCCCAGTATAATCACCATTTTGCTTGGTTGCAGCAGGTTAAAATACTGCAGGTTTATAAGCAAAAAAACAATCATCACAACAATGGCACTTAGTAAAGCATAAAAAGAACCAATCGTTTTATTACGGTATGCTTTTATATAAATCAGCAATGTGTACGGTATATAAAAAAACATCAGCCCCAGAAAGTACGGCATAAACTGTGTAAAAAAGAGCGGCGGCGTTACCAGTATAAGCAATGAATATGTAACTGCTACTATCAGCAATCCGTTTAAAAGGTATTTTCTGTACACATACCCGGGAAATAACTGTTGGTTGTATAAAATAAAAAAGCCCAGGCCCATGGTAAGAGAAGTATACTCCATACGTATGGCAACAAACCAATTTAAATGATTAAATACATGATGGTAGGCATACAATTCAGTTCCGGCCATCCGGTAACTGTAAAACAAACAGAAAAGAGAGAAATACAAAATGGCTTTATCTGTTTTTGCATATAAAAACAAGCCAAAGAAAAACAGACCGCCCATAAAAAGACATCCCGCAAGTATAAGGTCGTATGAAATGTCTGCCCTGTATGTTGCCACCAATTCAGCTCTGTTACCAATTAGCGGAACTTTATAAACACCGCCCTTGCTATGCCAGAAATTGGCCACTTGTAATACCAGGTTGAAACTATCTGTATCGGGCAGATCTAGAATTTTAGTTTCCCAATAAGGGCTGCTCTGTTCTTTGCTGATGCCGGGCTGGCCATTTACAGAGCTCTCCTTTCCGTTTACAAATAGTTTATAGCTGGAGTAAACATCGGGCATTTGCAAAGCCAGTGGTGCGCCTTTGCTATAGTTGGTTATAGTAACACTAAATGTTGCGTACCCAATAGAGCTGCTGAAACTGTTATTGGTGGTGGTGGCATCCCAAACCGCCGGAAGTTGTATGTATTGATAAGGTTGTTGGGCAGCCTGCTCTGGCGTTAGCAATTGGTGTGGGTAAAAACGCCAATTACCGGTTAAGGGTGTTTGCTGCCGGCTGATATCTTTTTTATTGGCATTATAAACCCCATTTACCACAGTAGGGGCTGTTGTTTCCTGTGCCCGGCTGATTACCGAGCTAAAAAAAACAAAGACCCCACTTAATACAATACCAATAATTTTTTTGCGCATTATTAAAAGGTCGCATTAGGGATTTATACATCAACAATACAGTAATATTAACTCTGTTTTATACGCTTTTAGTCTGTAACCTTTTGTGTATGCCTTCCATAATGAAAAATCTTTTTACACTCTAAGTGGTATTGCTTAGTGCCGCCATTGCTTTATTTGAATATGACTGCATAATTTTTGCGCCCAGCAATGCGTTGCCGTACAAGTGTGCCCCGAATGCTTTGCACAAATCCTATCGGGGTTTTCAACGAGCAACCGGAGTTGTCCAACGATTTACTGTTGGTTCACCAATTATATACTTTCTTTAAAAAGCTGGTATTTTTTTCTGCTACCTTAGCACCATAAATTGTTGCTTGAATTATGGAGAAATTAGGAAACTATGTAACCGGCCATTGGATAAATGGAGACGGTGACGGTCAATTATTGTACAATGCTGTTACCGGTGCAGCTATTGCCAGCGCCACCACCCGTGGGTTGGATTTTAAAGCTATTACCGACTATGCCCGAAATACCGGCGGGCCTGCCCTGCGCAAAATGAGTTTTCATGAAAGAGGCCGCATGCTGCGGGCTTTGGCATTACACCTGCGCAACCATCTGGATGTATTTTATGACACCAGTTATAAAACCGGCGCCACCAAGGCAGATAGCTGGATAGATATTGAGGGGGGCATTGGTAATTTGTTTACTTATGCTTCTTTGCGGCGCAAATTTCCGGATACTTCTTTTTGCATAGATGGCGAAGCGCACATAATTGGTAAAAACAACAGTTTTGCAGCCTCTCATATATTGGTGCCCAAAGAAGGGGTGGCTATACATATTAACGCATTTAATTTTCCGGTTTGGGGCATGTTAGAAAAAATTGCCGTAAACCTGCTGGCAGGCATGCCAGCAATTGTAAAGCCGGCTACGGTTACGGCTTACTTAACAGAGGTTGTGGTAAAAGAAATTATTGCATCGGGCATTTTACCGGCGGGTGCTTTGCAGTTATTATGTGGCAGCGCCGGCAATTTATTAGACCATGTAACAGCACAAGATGTGGTTACATTTACCGGATCGGCACAAACAGGGCGCATGTTAAAAGCACACCCCGCAATTATTAATGAAAGCGTGCCTTTTAATATGGAGGCTGATAGTTTAAACTGCATTGTTTTAGGTAATGATGTGGAGCCAGCTTCTGCTGAATGGGATTTGTTTATAAAAGAAGTGCGCAAAGAAATGACTATAAAAGCCGGACAAAAATGTACCGCTATCCGCCGCATTTTTGTGCCCGAAAATAAAATAGAACCTGTTTGGAAGGCAGTGGCCGCTGCATTACAACAAACTACAATTGGCAACCCTCTGCATGAAAAAGTACGCATGGGCAGCCTGGCCGGCCAAACACAAAAACAAGAAGTGAAAGAGCAGGTACAAAAATTATTGGCAGGCTCTCAGTTAGTGTATGGCAGTTTAGACAGTGTGGAGCTGGTGGATGCTGATGCCGGCAAAGGTGCTTTTCTTTCTCCTTTATTACTGGTAAATGAAACGCCTTTTACCAGCGAAGCGGTACATAATGTGGAAGCCTTTGGACCAGTAAGCACCATTATGCCTTATAAAAATATGGAGGAAGCCATTGAGCTGAGCAAAAAAGGAAAAGGCAGTTTATGTTCTTCTATTGTTACAGCCAGTGGTACCATTGCCAGGCAATATGTTTTAGGGGCCGCATCGCACCACGGCAGAATACTGGTGTTGAATAATGAATGTGCCAAAGAAAGCACGGGGCATGGCTCTCCGCTGCCCTTGCTGGTGCATGGCGGGCCCGGCCGTGCCGGTGGTGGCGAGGAAATGGGTGGTTTAAGAGGTGTTAAACATTATATGCAACGCACAGCCGTGCAGGCATCACCTACTTTACTAACAGCAATTACCAATGTTTACCATCAATACGGCGCTGGCATTACCAGTAGCATACATCCTTTTAAAAAGTATTTTGAAGAATTACAGATAGGAGAACAACTGGTTACTGATAACCGCACTATTACAGCCGAAGATATTAACCGTTTTGCAGACTTAAGTGGAGATCATTTTTATGCGCATATAAAAGAAACTGATTTTAATGGAACCATGTTTGAACGGCAGGTGGCCCATGGTTATTTAATTATGAGCATTGCTGCCGGATTATTTGTAGATAGTTATGAAAAGAACCCCGTATTATTAAATTATGGTATTGATGAGCTGCGTTTTACCAAACCTGTTTACCCGGGCGCAACCATACATATACGCTTTACCTGCAAAGAAAAACTGCCACAAGACCAGCGTGAAGCTACCGACATACCCAAGGGCATTGTTAAATGGATGGTGGAAATGATTGATGAAACCAATGAAATAACCGGAGTGGCCACCATATTAACCATGGTTGCCCGTAAAACTACCAGTTAAGAACCTTAACACAATTAATGGAAATATCTTTTTAAATTAAGGGTATGGAAGCATATGTAAAATCAGAAATTCATAATGGCATTTGCACCATTGAATTTTTTCACCCGCAAAGCAATTCGTTGCCATCAAAAATATTAAATGCCCTGGCGCAGGAAATTCATCATGCCGGATTGAATGACGATTGCAAAGTAATTATACTGCGCAGTCCTGGCGATAAAGCATTTTGTGCCGGCGCTTCTTTTGATGAACTGAGCAGCATTACCAACGATAAACAAGGCCTGCAATTTTTTATTGGCTTTGCACATGTAATTAATGCCATGCGCAAATGCCCCAAATTAATTATAGGGCGCATACATGGCAAGTGTGTGGGTGGTGGTGTGGGCCTGGCCGCAGCGGTAGATTATGCCATTGGCGTTACAGACGTTGCTGTAAAACTAAGTGAGCTGGCCGTGGGCATTGGCCCTTTTGTGGTAGGGCCGGCTGTTGAAAGAAAAATAGGCGCCTCTGCTTTCTCTCAGTTAGCTATTGATGCCAGCATGTGGCGCAATGCAGATTGGGCCAAGCGCAAAGGTCTTTTGGCAGAAGTGCATGAGTCGGTAGAAAACATGGATGAATCCATCCGCCGCCTGGCCGATACGCTGGCGCATGCCAACCCGCAGGCCATGGAAGAAATGAAAAAAATGTTTTGGAAGGGTACCGAACATTGGGATGAATTATTAATTGACCGTGCTAAAATAAGCGGCCGTCTGGTGCTGAGCGATTTTACCAAAAAAGCAATTGCCGGTTTTAAAGCAAAGCAAAAGCAATAGTATGGTGCCGGCAGCAGTAACTCTGTTTAAGCATTGTTGCGTCGCACACGTCAGCTGTAGTGTGCGACGCCACAATGTTGATTTGAAAAACTACTGCCGGCTAAAAACTTTTCTTTTACTACAGAGTTATACTAACTGCATGATAGAAACCTATACGGCGGCTAATTTTAAAAAATTGTGTAACAGGCTGGCAGCCCAAGACCCTTTATTTAAAAATATTATTGCCACGCATGGTTACCCACCGCTTTGGGTACGACCCGCCAGTTTTCAAACATTAATACTTATAATTTTAGAACAGCAGGTTTCATTGGCTGCAGCCTACGCTGCGTTTAAAAAATTAAAAGAAAAAATTGGCTACGTTACGCCCCCTAAAATTTTAGCTCTTAGCAATGAAGAGTTGCGCAGTTGTTATTTTACCCGCCAGAAAATAGTATATGCCCGTGAGCTGGCTACTACTATACAAAGCCGGCAACTGATTCTTAAAAAACTTTCAGCCTTGCCCGATGAAGCGATACGGACCACTCTAAAAAAAATAAAAGGCATTGGCGATTGGACGGTGGATGTATACCTGATGCATGCCCTACAACGCACCGATTTATTTCCGATGGGTGATATTGCTTTAGTAAACAGTTTGAAACACGAGAAAGGTCTGGCGCCACATACCACCAAAGAAACCTTATTACAAATAGCCGAACCATGGAGGCCCTACCGCACTATTGCAGCCATGTTGTTGTGGCATGCATATATAAAACGTAAAAACATAAAACTAGGAGTTTGAAAGAAAGATAAAGCCCGAAATTATCCGGGCTTTAAAAATATTAACAGGCATCTCTTTCTCTCCTTCAATCTCTTAGTTATATGTTTAACCCACCGCAGGCACTGATGGTTTGTCCTGTTACATAGCAACTCATATCAGACGCCAGAAACAACGTTACATTGGCAATATCTGCGGCACTGGCAAAACGGCCCAGCGGAATGCCAGCTTTATATTTTTCTGCTCCTTCTCCTTCTTTTAAATAACTGGTCATATCTGTTTCTACAAATCCCGGTGCAATAGCATTGCAGCGAATGTTACGGCTGCCCAGTTCTTTGGCCACGCTTTTAGTAAACCCAATAATACCGGCTTTGCTGGCAGCATAACTGCTTTGCCCGGCATTGCCCATTTCTCCAATTACAGAACTCATATTAATAATGGTGCCGCTTTTTGCTTTCATCATAGGTCTTATAACCTGTTTGGTCATATAAAACACACTGTTCAGGTTTATATTTATTACATCCTGCCATTGTTCTGGCGTCATACGCAGCAACAGATTGTCTTTAGAAATACCAGCGTTGTTCACACAAATATCAACGGTTCCAAACTCTTTCAATACATCATTTACAAAAGCTTCGCATTGTGCAAAATCTCCGGCATTGCTTTTATACGCTTTTGCTTTTACACCCATGCCCTGTAACTTAGCTTCAAGGGCTGCAGCTTTTTCTGCACTGCTATCGCTTACATACGTAAAAGCAATATGGGCACCTTGTTCTGCAAACTTAACAGCAATGGCCTCGCCAATACCACGGGCAGCACCGGTTATAATGGCTACTTTATTTTCTAATAGTTTCATATTGTTTCAATCTTTAATTAGGGGTTGCAAAATACATCATTTCAATTGACCGGTAAAAGCCTGCATTTAATTTGATGCGTTAACGAACGTAAGAATTTCCTCTACATATTTACGGTCGTTATTAAGGCGGGGCACTTTGTGCTGGCCACCCAACTTGCCTTTACTTTTTAGCCATGCGTTAAAACTGCCAGTTTTTAATGCATGCACAAGAGGCATGCGCAAGGCAATATCTTTATGGCGTTTCGCTTCATAATCGCTGTTCAGTGTTTTCAGGCTAGCGTCTAATGCAGCAATAAATATATCCAAATTGGCAGGTGTTTGTTCAAACTCAATCAGCCACTCATGCGCACCGTTTGCCTGTTCAGAAAAATATACCGGTGCTGCTGTATAATCATTCACCACCGCACCGGTTGCCTCGCAGGCAAGCGCAATAGCTTTATCAGTATTATCAACAATCACCTCCTCACCAAAAGCATTCATGTAATGTTTCAGCCGTCCGCTTACTTTTATCCGGTAAGGATTCTTGGATGTAAACTGTACCGTATCCCCCACAATATAGCGCCACAAGCCACCCGTTGTGCTTATAATAAGCGCATAGTTTTTATGCAGCTCTACTTTATCTAATCCGTAGGTAACCGGAAAAGTTTTTCCATATTCCTCTATCGGCATAAACTCATAAAAAATACCATGGTGGGTAAACAGCAGCATGCCGTCATCATCGGGGTGTTCCTGTGCTGCAAAAAAACCTTCGCTGGCATTATACATTTCCAGGTAATTAATTTTTTTGCCAATCAGCTTTTCAAACTGATCCCGGTATGGCACAAAAGATACACCGCCGTGTATGTATAACTCTAAATGTGGCCATACTTCATGCAGGTATTGCTTGCCGGTAATTTCTAAAATACGTTTTATCAGTACCATCGTCCATGTTGGCACGCCAGAAATAGAAGTAACATTTTCCTGTATAGTGGAGTTAGCCAGCTGTTCAATTTTATTTTCCCATTCATCCATCAATGCAATACTTAATTCCGGCGTACGTACCCAATGGCTCCACTTCGGAGAGTTTTGCATCAGCACCGCACTCAGGTCTCCATACTGAACCGCATCATTAACTTTATGCACCTGGTGGCTGCCACCAATTACCAATCCTTTGCCGGTAAGTAAATCAGAGTCCGGAAAATTTTTGTAATACATCGTAAGCACATCCTTTGCACCCTGAAAGTGATTTTCTTCCAGGCTTTCATCGCTGATGGGTATAAACTTACTTTTATCGCTGGTGGTGCCGCTGCTTTTAGCAAACCAGTTAATAGGTGTATTCCATAAAATATTTTCCTCTCCATTCATCATCCGGTAGATGTATGGTTTAAGCGTATCATACTCTTGCACCGGAATAGTTTGCTTAAAAGATTTTGTAGAAAAAAGCTGGTTGAAGCGATACTTCCTCCCTATTTCTGTGTATTGTGCAGCAGTCACCAATTCCTGCAACACTTCACGTTGTGCCGCAGCGGGTTCAGTTGTCCACTGATTGATGAACCAGAGCCTTAGCCTGGCCAGCTTTGATATGGCAGGCGATAATAATTTCATACCTATGCAGCAAAATAGCGAAAGCTAATCACATAATAAAAAATAAAGAATAGGGTGCCGGCACCCGTACAAAGCGCAGCAATAGTTGCGTCGCACACTTCAGCGGCAACACTTAATTGAACCAATAGTTAAAATGCATAAAATAAAAAAGCCGGAACAAATTCCGGCTTCCATTCATTACATAACTTCTTTTACTACATTCCATATTACTTTTGGTTTACCCAAAGTATAATAGTGCAGTACCGGCACACCAAATGCTTTTAATTCTTTACTCTGTTGTATCAGCCACTCAGTACCAATTTTCTCAACCTCTTCATCATTCTTTGCTTTCATAATAGCGTCAGATAAAACAGTGGGTATATCCACATGAAATATTTTAGGCAATACAGTCAGCTGCTTTTTATTAGTAATAGGTTTTAATCCCGGAATGATGGGTATATCAATACCATTTTCCCGGCAGATTTTTACAAAGTCAAAAAACTTCTGGTTATTAAAAAACATCTGCGTCATTATATATTCAGCCCCGGCTTCCACTTTTTGTTTTAAGTAAGCCATATCGGTTTCCAGGTTGGGTGCCTCAAAATGTTTTTCCGGGTAGCCCGCAATACCGCAGCAGAAATTTGTTTTACCACCATTCTTAATATCTTCTTCCAGATAAATGCCGTGGTTAAGATTATTTACCTGCTTTAAAAGCTCCAGAGCATAACGGTTGCCTTCAGGATGCGGCTCAAAAAAAGCTTCGTTTTTGGCAGCATCGCCACGCAACACCAACACATTGTCTATACCCAGAAAATTAAGGTCAATTAAGGCATCTTCCGTTTCTCTTTTAGAAAAACCACCACAAATAAGATGCGGCACCGCATCTACCTGGTAATGGTTCATAATAGCCGCGCAAATACCCACCGTGCCGGGTCTTTTACGCACTTCTACTTTCTCAAAAGTACCATCCGCTTTTTTCTTAAACATGGTTTCTGCGCGGTGGTAGGTAACGTTTATAAAAGAGGGTTTAAACTCCATTAAAGGATCTAAATGATCATAAATAGCACTCATGCTTTTACCCTTTAAAGGGGGTAAAATTTCAAAAGACACTAAGGTTTTACCGGCTTGGTTAATGTGGTCAATTACTTTCATTGCTTAAAATATTGCGCAAACATAGTATGGGTTTGCTAATAATCAAAACGACGTTAAATGTTTACGTATTGTTTGCTATTGAATCTATTCTGGTATTTTTGTTGAAAACACACAAAAGTGAGCCTAACTATACATACAAATGACCTGGTAAAAACCTACAAAAACAGAACAGTTGTTAACCACGTTTCCATTAAAGTACAGCAGGGAGAGATAGTAGGTTTATTAGGCCCTAACGGTGCTGGTAAAACCACCACTTTTTATATGGTAGTAGGTCTTATTAAGCCCGATGAAGGCAGTGTTTTTTTAAACAATGAAGAAATTACCCCGCTGGCCATGTATAAAAGAGCTCAAATGGGCTTGGGCTATCTGCCGCAGGAAGCCTCCGTATTCAGAAAACTAAGCGTGGAAGATAATATTAAGGCGGTGCTGGAAATGACCAAACTGAGCAAACAGGAACAAAAAGAGAAGCTGGAGGCCTTGCTGGATGAGTTCAGACTGCACCATGTAAGAAAAAACAATGGCGATAGCCTGAGTGGTGGAGAGCGCCGCCGCACAGAAATTGCCCGTGCCCTTGCGGTGGACCCCAAATTTATTTTACTGGATGAACCCTTTGCCGGCGTTGACCCCATTGCCGTGGAAGACATACAAACTGTGGTAGCCCGTTTAAAACAAAAAAATATTGGGGTGCTCATTACAGACCATAACGTAAATGAAACCCTCAGCATTTGCGACCGGGCCTACCTGTTGATAGAAGGAAAAATATTTAAACATGGTACTGCTGAAGAGTTGGCTGCCGATGAAAAAGTAAGAAACCTCTACCTGGGCCGCAATTTTGAATTAAAGCGCAAAGACTACCTGCATGAAGAAGTAATGAGAGGGTTAAATAAAGAAGTTAAACCACAAAATATTCTTCTTGCCTTTGAAAGTATGGCTGTTGTGTTAGAAAACACAGAAACAGCAAACAATGCCTTATCCGGCGTACCATATAGTAATATCTTTATTGAAACAGATCTTGGTTTATCAGAGCTTTGGCAAGCTATCAAAGAAAATAAACAAGTGTTACAAAGCTATACAGCTAAAATAAATCATACAGAATTAAATGTACTTGCTGCCGGGCTGGGAAATGCTGACAGGGATTTAAAATCGGATATTGCTAATATCATTCTGCATCTTAAAAGCCTGCAAAACAGTCAGTGATACCCCGCTAAATTTACCGGCATTATAACCGTTCATTATTGTAGATTTGCCGCCATTTATGGGGCAAAAGAAATTAATACGATTTGAGGCAATTAAAACCTTTGCCAATGTGCTGCAATACCCGCAGGGTATGCAGGGCAACTGGTACCAGTTTTTTAAAAACAATAACCCCGTGGTGTTAGAACTGGCCTGTGGCAAAGGAGAATATACAGTAGGGCTGGCTGCCTTACACACTAACCAAAACTTTATTGGTATTGACTTAAAAGGCAACCGTATTTATATAGGTGCCAAAAAATGTTTGCAGCAGGGCTTGCACAATGCCGCTTTTGTTCGCACACAAATAGACCAGCTTACCAATTATTTTGCAAAAGAAGAGGTGGCTGAAATATGGATTACCTTTCCTGACCCGCAACTGCGCACCGGCAAAGCCCGTAAAAGATTAACGCACCCAAAATTTTTACGCTTATACCAACAAATACTAAAGCCGGGAGGTTATATACATTTAAAAACAGATTCTCCGGTATTGTACCGGTTTACCTTGCTGGTAATTGAAATGTACGGGTTAACAGTGGTGGAGCAATACAGTGATATTTATGCTTTAAAAGAAAGCCTGCCGCAGGAGCTGTTTATTAAAACACACTATGAAAGCCTGGATATTGCACAAAGTAACCGTGTTCATTATATAAAGTTCAAATTGCCTGCTGAGCCTTTGCCCGATTTTGATAAAACATTACTGGAAAAACTAAAAAAAGATGAAGAAGCAATTAGTGGAGGGAGTTGATTTTTATTACAACGAAAACGGCTTTATTGTTCTTACAGAAAAATACCATATTGAACGTGGTTTTTGCTGTGGCAATGGCTGCAAACATTGCCCTTTTAATTATAGTAATGTGCCTGAGCCCCGGCGTACAGAACTACTGGCACAACCATACCAGCAAAACAAAGAAACACATAGCAATTAGCGCAGTATCTTTAATTGCGTAATTTTATTGATATGCCCACCCAAAAAAAAGCTGCTGGTAAAACAGTAAAAGATAAATTAAACAGTGTTACACCTTCTGGTAAAAAAGAAGCTTCTTTTTTTGAGCTGGTGTACGATGTGGTGCGGCAGGTACCCAAAGGAAAAGTTACTTCTTATGGCGCCGTGGCAGCCTGCCTGGGTACTAAGCTATCGGCACGTATGGTGGGCTGGGCTATGAATGGCAGTGCTAAGGTTACACCCAAAGTTCCCGCTCACCGGGTATTAAACCGCAATGGATTTTTAACAGGTAAAGCCCATTTTAACCCGCCCTCTAAAATGGAGGCACTCTTAAAAAAAGAAGGTATTAAAGTGAAGAACGACCAGGTGGTGGATTTTGAAAAACATTTTTGGGACCCCGCTAAAGAATTACTGTAAGTTTCTCAGTTTTATTAGCTGCCGCAACAACCAATGTACCACCGCTTGCAGCGGGGTGCCACAAAAAGTTCAGTTTTATTGTGTGGCACAAGAGTGCGACGCAACGATGCTGCCCAAAGCTTTACTGCTGGCTACAAAATAAAAAAGACCTGAAACAACATTTCAGGTCTCTTAAATTCGTTTTGTACGAACCTAACCAACATTTCTAGCTTTTCAATAGGTACAAATTTTTCACATTTTCAAGGATTTGGACTTGGATACTACATCAGGTTATTGGATTTTTCGGCGTCGGTTTAATTGATACTGGATTCTGTTTTCGGTTGTTCGGATATTGGCTTTTTCAGGATTCGGTTATTCTTTACAGGACGGTTTGGATTTTTGGTTCGTTTTCGATTGGATATTGGATTGTTTTGAATACCTGTTATCAACTAACTGACACTACAAACATACACTTAGATAAAAGCCTGCACAAGAGCATTATTGCTGAATTTTATTTCTTCATTTTTTACTCAGCCTGTCGTAAGTTTACGAACCAGCCGGCAAAGTAGATTTGCCCTAAATTGACTTTAAAAGCATAATTAATAGCATTTTGAGTTAATACAGTGTGTGGCTGATTCTGTTTATATAAAATTATACTATGACGATGTTTGCAAACAAAAACGTGTTTATTACCGGGGCCAGCCGCGGTATTGGCAAGGCCATTGCCTTGCGCCTTGCCAAAGAAGGTGCTAATATTATTATTGCTGACAAAACCACTGAGCCCAACCCCAAACTGGACGGTACCATTTTTTCTGCCGCAGAAGAAATAGCTAAAGCCGGGCCGGGTAAAGTGTTACCCCTGCAACTGGATATACGCTATGAGGAAAATATTGCTAAAGCGGTTCAAACAACGGTAGAGGCTTTGGGGGGTATCGATATTTTAATTAATAATGCCAGTGCCATCAGCCTTACAACAACAGAACAAACAGAAGCTAAACGATACGATCTGATGCATGGCATTAATGTAAGAGGCACTTTTTTTATGTCTAAAGCCTGCATTCCGTATTTAAAAAAAGCGGCCAACCCGCACATATTAAATTTATCGCCCCCTTTAAATATGGATGCGCAATGGTTTGGTAAACACCTTGCCTATACAATGAGCAAGTATGGTATGAGCATGGTGGCCATGGGTCTTGCAGAAGAACTAAAACCCCACCGTATTGCAGCCAACGCTTTATGGCCTAAAACCACCATTGCTACCGCAGCGGTGCAAAACCTGTTGGGCGGCGATTTTTTAATGCAGCGCAGCCGCACCGCAGAAATTGTAGCCGATGCTGCTTATTATATTTTACAACGCCCTTCTTACGAGTGCACCGGTAACTTTTTTATTGATGAAGAGGTGTTGAAAGCAGAAGGTATTACAGACTTTTCTCACTACGCTGTAAACCCAGATAATAAATTAATGCCAGATTTATTTATTTGATGTGTAAAAACATCACTTTTCATAGGTCAGAGTCCTGCTTTTTAGCAGGACTATTTTTTTGTTACCGGCATTTGTATTGCTATTAAACATCGTTGCCACGCTCGTTTCAACGGCAGTTTCTTTATGCAGCAATTCATACGCTTTATTGCAACATACAGTATCTTGCCTGCTGCAATGATAGCGTTGTTCTATACTACACTTTTTTTATTAGCAGCTTACACGGTATTGCTGCTCTGTTATGCCCGGTGGTGGCAGCAAACACCGGTTTACAAAAAACAAACTACAAAAGAGGCTGTTAGCGTAACCGTTATTGTACCCGCCCGTAACGAGGCTGCCAATATAAAAGCCTGCCTGCAATCTTTATTAAACCAGCAATACCCCCGCCACCTGCTGCAAATAATTGTGGTAAACGATCAGTCAGAGGATGATACAGCAGCAATTGTAAAAAGTACAGGTAATAATATATTGCTTTTAGAAACCGATGCCGGTGAGGTAACAGCTCCTAAAAAAAGAGCCATAGAAAAAGCCATTGGCCATGCCACCGGAGAACTGATTATTACCACCGATGCAGATTGCACCACACCCCCAGATTGGATAGCAACTCTGGTTGACTATTACCAGCAAACGGGAGTGGTTTTTATAGCTGCGCCCGTTAACATGAAAGCAGGTAATACCCTTATAAGTATTTTTCAAACCATTGATTTTTTAACCATGCAGGGTATAACAGCAGGCGTAGTACACCATAGTTTTACAAATATGTGTAATGGGGCTAACCTTGCCTATACAAAAAAAGCCTTTGAAGCAGTAGACGGTTTTAAAAACATTGATGCTATTGCCAGCGGAGACGATATGTTGCTGATGCATAAAATAGCCAACCGCTTTCCGGGTAAAATTGGTTTTATTAAATCAGCAGCAGCCAGCGTTACCACCCAGCCTGTTAACAGCTGGAACCAATTTTTACAACAACGCATACGCTGGGCCAGTAAAGCCACACATTATAATGAGCCCTTACTGTTTATTGTTTTATTAATGGTGTATAGTTGCAATTTTACCCTGATTGTATATATTATAACAGGACTATTTAATCAATTGTGGAGATCTGTTGCAGCTTGTATACTTATTAAATTTTTTGCTGAGATGGTATTGGTTTTTCCTGTATTGCATTTTTTTAAACAAAAAAAATTATGGCCCTGGTTGTTACTACTACAGCCCCTGCACATGGTCTATATAGTAATGGCCGGCTTCTTAGGTCAGGTTAAAACATACCACTGGAAGGGACGGCGTTTAAGATAATATCTTCGTATTTTCATTGCATGCAGCAGACAGAAGGATTACAACAGGCAGCCTGGCGCAGGCTTAAAAAAAACAAGAGTGCTGTTTTTGGTATGATTGTAATTGCATTGGCCATTTTTGTTTCGTTGTTTGCCTACCTGCTGGCACCCGATGCTTCTGCCAATGCTAACAGAATGATTGTTGAAATAGGCGGACAAAAACCAGGTTACCAGCAAACCTTCTTATTATTAAAAAAAGAAGAAGTACAAAGCACCTCTTTTATAAAAAAAATTTTCAGCGGGCAACAGGAAGCTTTTATTTATTTACCCATTAGCAGTTACAACCAAAAAGGAGACAGCGTGGTTGTAAAAAAATTTATTGATGAAGGCTTATACGAAGCGCAAACCTATTTACTTACTGCTCCGATTAATGAGAGTATTATTACAAAAAAATTTTGGCTGGGTACAGATAAATACGGCCGGGATATTTTAAGTCGCTTGCTGGTTGGCACCCGTGTAAGTTTAAGCGTGGGAGTAATTGCTGTAATCATATCACTGAGTTTGGGTATTGTTTTAGGTGCATTGGCCGGCTATTTTGGCAAGAAAACAGATGCCATAATTATGTGGTTGATTAATGTGGTGTGGAGTATACCCACATTACTATTGGTGTTTGCTATTACCTTTTTATTGGGTAAAGGTTTTTGGCAGGTATTTGTAGCGGTAGGCTTAACTATGTGGGTAAATGTGGCCCGTATTGTAAGAGGGCAGGTTTTGGCTGTGCGAGAATTAGAGTATGTTGAAGCTGCCCGTGCCTTAGGCTACACACATAGCCGCACAATTTTCAGGCACATTTTACCAAATATTATGGGGCCCGTATTGGTGGTGGCCGCCAGTAATTTTGCTTCTGCAATTGTTATAGAAGCGGGTCTTAGTTTTTTAGGAGTGGGTGTGCAACCACCGCAACCCAGTTGGGGGCTGATGATTAAAGAAAACTTCAATTTTATTATAACGCATAATCCCATGCTGGCTTTAGCACCAGGCATTGCAATTATGATATTGGTGCTTGCATTTAATCTGCTGGGCAATGGCCTAAGAGATGCATTAAATGTAAAATAAGCACACAAAAAAGCCGGTGTATTTCACCGGCCTTTTTTTTGATATGAAGTTTATTTATTTGGCTGAGTAGCGGTAGCTGCCCGTCCATGTATTAGATGGCTTTGATATGGATGTTACTTTAATATCTACCAGGCAGGTAACATTCTTAGGTGTATTGGTAATTGAAAAATTATTTACTGCAGTGCTTGAATTGGGCGATGCGGTAAAATAAGCCGGGTCTGATGAACCTTCTTTTTTAGCGCTGATTTCTATTTTAACACCACTGGGCGGCATGGTAGATTTAATTTCTACTTTCAACGGAAAATCGGGGCCGGGTGCTGCGGGCTGAACACTGCCGCTGGCTGGTGTGGTTTCCACCACCAAATTTGCCTCTGTAGTGCCGCCGCCACCTCCTTTATTTTTTTTACAGGCAGGCAGGGTAATAAAAGCTGTAGTTAGTATTGATAAAACAAAAAACGCTTTTTTCATTTGACTTTGATTTATAAGGTTTTCAGATCTGGATAACGGAAATTTAAATTTAGTATTTCCTTTTTGTATGGTAAATTTTTTGTTTAACGGTTTTACTAAAAAATTATGCTGCCGGTTGTGTTGCAGCACAAGTGTGCGACGCAACGATGCTGACACTATTTACCACTGCCGACCACCTCTTATTTATCTTCAAACACCTGCACGTTTCTTGTAAAACTCTCTTCCAGCGAAATAAAAGTTTCTGTACGTTCAATGCCTTTTATTTTCTGTAACTCATCGTGCAATACAAAACGCAACTGGTTAATGTCTTTACAAACAATTTCTGCAAACATGCTATAATTGCCGGTGGTATAATTAAGCCGCACAATCTGGGGTAGTTTACGCAATTCTTTTGCCACATTATCGTACAAAGAGCTTTTTTCAAGATAAATTCCGATAAAAGCAATTACATCATAGCCTAACTGCTTCAAATCAACATTGAGTTTTGTACCTTTAACTATACCCGCATCCTGCAGCTTTTTTATGCGCACATGTATGGTGCCGCCCGATACAAATAACTTTTTACCCAGGTCGGCATAAGAAATACCGGCGTTTTCTGTCATTTCTTGTATTATCTGCAGGTCCAGTTTGTCAAGATTCAATTTATTCGCCATTTTTAAATCATTTTTTGAAATATTTTCAAATATATAATAATAATATTTAATTATCTCTAATTTTTTAAAAAATTATTTGAATAATGTTTAAAATAATGGCTATTTGCTGTAACATTGCACTCTCAACGTTCTTATACACTGTGGGGTGATGAAATTTTTGGCAGACATGCCCTCTCGTCTCGGGGGTGGGGATAACAGGATAAACGCAGCATAGAGCCGACGTTACCGTTGGTAAGGCCGACCAGGGTTGACCACTAATCTTTGTGTTGCAGCTAACTGCCTCGTGGAGGTTCGACTCCTCCCCCTACAGCTATAAAAAAAGCCCGCTTTAGAAGCGGGCTTTTTTGTGTGCTATAATTTTCCTTTCATTATTTCATCCACCACGGCCGGGTCTAATAAGGTAGTGGTATCGCCCAGATTACTGGTTTCACCCTCTGCTATCTTTCTTAATATGCGGCGCATAATTTTTCCACTGCGTGTTTTAGGCAGGCCGGGCACAAACTGAATTTTATCAGGTTTGGCAATTGGGCCTATTATGCGGGTAACTGTTTGCAAAATATCTTTACGGGTCAGGCTTTCATCGCCATGGGTGCCCTGATAAATTACATATGCATAAATGCCCTGTCCTTTTATATCGTGCGGATAACCCACCACAGCACTTTCCACAACGCCGGCATGCATATTAATAGCGTTCTCTACTTCTGCAGTTCCTATACGATGGCCGCTTACATTCAATACATCATCCACCCTTCCGGTAATTCTGTAAAAACCGTTTTCATCTCTTAAAGCACCGTCTCCGGTAAAATATAAGCCCGGGTATGTAGAAAAATAATTGGTTTTACAACGCTCATGATCTCCGTAAGTAGTGCGCAATATTGAGGGCCACGGAAATTTTATACACAGGTTGCCCGACACATTATTACCTTCTATCTCTTTACCATTTTCATCTACCAGCAGCATTTGCACACCGGGCATGGGCAATGTGGCAAATGTGGGTTTTGATGGCGTTACACCTGCCATATTACTAATTAAACAACCGCCGGTTTCTGTTTGCCACCAGGTATCTACAATAGGGCAGCGTCTTTTGCCTACATTTTCATTGTACCAGTTCCAGGCTTCTTCATTAATAGGCTCACCTACGGTGCCTAATACTTTTAATGAATCTAATTTCTTTCCGTGCAGGGGGCCTTCTCCAAAACCCATCAGGCTTCTTATGGCTGTGGGGGCCGTATACAAAATATCTACTTTATATTTATCCACCACTTCCCAAAACCTTCCTGCATCCGGCCAGGTGGGCACGCCTTCAAACAATAAAGTAGTGGCCCCGGCACTAAGCGGACCATATACAATATAACTGTGGCCGGTAATCCAGCCAATGTCTGCGGTGCAAAAATGTATCCACCCCGGCTGATATTGAAACACATTTACAAAAGTATAGTTGGTATATACCATGTATCCGCCACAGGTATGCACCACCCCTTTTGGCTTACCGGTACTACCACTGGTATATAAAATAAACAATGGGTCTTCTGCATCCATTTCTTCTGCCGGGCAATCGGGGTTGCCCATAGTTTCTACTTTTTTAATTTCATCTTCCCACCACACATCACGGCCCTTAATCATACTAACGGGTATGCGGGTGCGGGTTAACACAATTACTTTTTTAACAAAGCGGCAACCAATCAATGCATCATCTATCACACTCTTTAACGGTATTTCCTTATTACCCCTGTAAGCACCATCGCTGGTTACTATAAATGCTGCATTGGCATCAATTAACCGATCGGCAATGCTTTGTGCACTAAAACCACCAAACACTACAGAGTGTATGGCCCCTATGCGGGCACAGGCCAACACGGCAATTGCCAGTTCTGGCACCATACCCATATAAATACAAACACGGTCTCCTTTTTTAATACCATTATTTTTAAGCACATTGGCAAACTGCACTACTTTAAAATGAAGATCTTTATAGGTTAACACTCTGTGATGTTCTTCAGGATCATTAGGTTCCCAAATGAGCGCAGGTTTATTGGCTTGTGTTGCCAGGTGGCGGTCTATACAGTTTTCTGTAATATTTAGTTTGGCACCGCTAAACCACTTTACCTCGTAATCATTAAAATTCCAATCCAATACTTTATCCCATGGCTTTCTCCAGTAAAAATTACTGGCAATAGCTGCCCAAAACTCTTCGGGGTCTTCTATACTTTTTTTATAGGCTTCTTTATACGCATCTAAACTTTTTAACTGGTAAGAGTATGACATAGAAATTTTATTTTGACAAGCTGCGGGTTGGTAATTAAGCATCCGTTGCGTCGCACACTTCAGCTGTATTGCAATACCCGGCTATTTTTTTGAGGGTATAAAAATAAATAATCGTGGTACTAAAACGAATTTCATTTTTTTCAATGGTATTTTTTTTGCGAACATGATACTATTTTAACTGCTCCATCATGCACTGTCTGCTGAAGGGTGCGACGCAACGATGTTGCCTCACCATACAATGCCGGTAACAAAATAAAAAAGCATACACTTGTTTATAACACAAATAAGTATCTTTCTTTTATGAAATCAATTAACGGTGCAGCCAACGCTATTTGGAAAGTGATTGCTGCTTCTTCTGTAGGCACCCTCATTGAATGGTATGACTTTTACATTTTTGGCATGCTGGCCAAAACTATTTCAACACAGTTTTTTCCGGATGGTAATGATGTGGCTGCGTTGCTGAGTACGCTGGCCATTTTTGCTGCGGGTTTTATAATACGGCCTTTTGGTGCATTGGTATTTGGCCGGTTGGGGGATTTAATTGGAAGAAAATATACCTTCTTATTAACGCTGGTATTAATGGGCACTTCTACGTTTTTAATAGGTTTGGTGCCGGGTTATAAATCTATTGGTGTGTGGGCGCCTTTACTGGTTTTATTGCTGCGCTTAATACAAGGCCTGGCTTTGGGCGGTGAGTATGGTGGCGCTGCCACTTATGTGGCAGAACATGCCCCTGCCAACAGAAGAGGCTATTATACCAGTTGGATACAAACCACTGCCACACTGGGTTTGTTTGTAGCGTTGGGCGTAATACTATTGGTTAAAACCAATATGAGTGAAGCTGCTTTTGATGCAGAATGGGGTGGCTGGCGTTATCCTTTCTGGGTATCTATCTTATTAGTAGGTGTATCGGTGTACATACGCATGAAGATGAATGAATCTCCTTTGTTTTCTAAACTGAAGAGTGAAGGCAAAACCAGCACCAACCCTTTAAAAGAAAGTTTTGGCCATAAGGCAAATTTTAAAATGGTATTACTGGCTTTGTTTGGGGCTGTTATGGGGCAGGGCGTGGTTTGGTATACCGGCCAGTTTTATGCGCAAAACTTTTTAGAAACAAAAGTGATGATAGATTTTGAGCAAAGCCGCACCATTTTATTATGGGCTATTGCTTTTGCAACACCCTTCTTTATTTTCTTTGGTTGGCTGAGTGACCGGATTGGCAGAAAATGGATTATGCTTACGGGCATGTTGTTAGGTGTTATTTTTTACCGGCCAATTTACAGTTCGTTTTTAGAGAGTGTGGCACCAAAAACCTACGCTGGTGAATTACCTTATATGACGGGGAGCCCGGCAATAAAAAAAGACCTGGCCAAAAACAGTACTGATAGTTTAATAACCACCACTACTCATTTTGCATCGTCTGAAAACTACAAATACACGGTGGTGGTTACAGATACATTAAGTGCCAACGGTGTTCTAAAAAAAGGGGGGGCTGTTGTAAAAAACAGACACCTGCCTGTTGCCTTATTCTGGAAATTTGTATGGCTGGTTTTTGTGCAGGTATTTTTAGTAACCATGGTGTACGGACCGGTAGCTGCCTTTCTGGTAGAATTGTTTCCTACAAAAATCAGGTACACTTCTATGAGTTTGCCCTACCATATTGGAAATGGTGTGTTTGGTGGGCTGGTACCTTTTATTGGTTTGTTGCTAACCACCAGTTACCCCGGCGACCCGCTGGTGGGATTATGGTACCCTATTGGTATTGCAGCGCTTTGCTTTGTTATTGGCGCTATTTACTTACAAAACAAAATAGACCCCAACGTAACCGATTAAACTTAAAAGTATGAATGCCTTAAAAAAATACAGCGGGTTAATTTGGCTTTTATTGGGCCCTGCAGTGATGTATCTTTTAATTGCCGGTGCACTGCACAATATTGACCCCGCCGGTACGAAGGATATTAATAAACCCATACCATGGGTAATAATTATTGCCATATTTACGCCCATTTCGGTGGGGTTGATGATTTTTGGTTATTATGCACTTAAAGGAGAATACGACCACTTACCAGAAAACTCAGAAGAATTAAATTAATTTAGTGTTACAGGTGTACTTTTGAGAATGAACCGAAAATCAGCAACTACGGTTAAACAACTTTCTTCAGATATTTCCGCTTCCATAGTAGTCTTTCTGGTAGCGTTGCCTTTATGTTTGGGTATTGCACTGGCTTCTAACCCCGCAGGGCAAACCATAGTACCTATATTAAGTGGTGTTATTGCTGGTATTGTAGGGGGTATTGTTATTGGCTTTGTAAGTAAATCTCCATTAAGTATTAGTGGCCCCGCAGCAGGTTTAACAGCCATTGTTGCTGGCGCTTTGGGCGATTTACCTTCTTACGAAGTATTTCTGTTAAGTGTGATACTTGCCGGCATTTTACAAGTAGTATTAGGTTTTTTAAAAGCAGGCTTGCTGGGAGATTTTATACCTAACTCCGTTATTAAAGGCATGCTGGCAGCTATAGGCCTCATTTTAATTTTAAAACAAATACCGCACTTTTTAGGATACGATGCCGACTTTGAAGGAGATGAAGCCTTTTTTCAGGCAGATAAAAAAAATACGTTTACAGAGATTATTAATGCGATACAAAGTCCGGATGGCGGCGCCATACTTATTGCCGGCATTTGCCTGCTGCTGTTAATTATACTGGAATTAAAAACTGTAAAAAAATGGAAACTGTTTCAGTTTGTACCAGGCCCCTTGCTGGTAGTAATAGCCGGCGTATTAATAAATAATTATTTTGCTGCACAAGGCAGCAGCCTTGCTTTAAAAGATAATCACCTGGTTGCGCTGCCGGTTTTAAATCATCCTACAGAAATTACAACAGTTTTAGCCTCGCCTGATTGGAGTAGTATATTAAACTTTAAAGTTTGGGTAATTGCCTTCACACTAGCCATTGTTGCCAGTCTTGAAACATTGTTAAGTATAGAAGCTGTTGATAAACTTGACCCGCAGAAAAGACTTACCCCTAATAACCATGAATTAAAAGCGCAGGGCATCGGAAATATTGTTTCTGGTTTCTTAGGAGGGTTGCCCTTAACCAGTGTTATTGTAAGAAGCTCGGCCAACGTAAATGCAGGAGGTAAAACAAAGCTGTCGGCAATTTTTCATGGCATATTACTTTTAACGGCTACTTTATTTTTTGCAAAATGGATCAATTACATTCCGCTTTCTGCATTATCGGCTATTTTAATATTTACAGGTTACAAACTGGCTAAAGTGGCTCTGTTTAAAGAATACTATCAAAAAGGCTGGGACCAGTTTTTGCCTTTTATTATTACTGTGGTGGCCATCATTTTTACTGACTTATTAAAAGGTATTGGCATTGGTGTTATTGCCGGTTTCTTTTTTGTTTTACGCAGCAACTTTAAAACAGCGGTATTTGTTATTAAAGACGAAGAAGACCGCTATCTCATCCGTTTCAGAAAAGAGGTTTCTTTTATGAATAAAGTATTTGTAAAAAGCTCTTTAGAAAAGATACCCGATGATACGGCTGTTTTAATAGATGCCACCCAAAGCGACTTTATAGACAAAGACATTATTGAAATTGTAAATGATTTTATTATAAATGCCGGCACCCGTAACGTACGGGTATATATTAAACGCCGCCATGGTGATGACCGCGAAATTTTCTTTGACCCTGAAAGACGGGTAACCGTATAAAAAAGACAATATGAAAAGCTTTGAAAAACTATTGCTTGAAAATAAGGCATGGGCTGGTGAACGGGTTGAAACAGACCCCGAATATTTCAAACGCCTTGCAAAAATTCAGCAGCCAGAGTTTTTATGGATTGGTTGCAGCGACAGCCGCGTGCCTGCCAACGAAATTACCGGTACACAGCCGGGCGAAATTTTTGTGCACCGTAATATTGCCAATATGGTGGTGCATACCGATTTGAATTTGTTGGCCGTATTAGATTATGCTGTGCAACATTTAAAAGTAAAACATGTAATAGTATGCGGTCACTATGGTTGCGGTGGTGTAAAAGCAGCCATGTCTCATCACAACATGGGTATTATTAATAAATGGCTCAGAAATATTAAAGACGTCTATCGCTTTCATGAAAGAGAATTGCTGAATATACAGGATGACGACGAGCGGGTAAACCGCCTGGTAGAATTGAATGTGCAGGAACAAGTATTGAATCTGGCTAAAACATCTATTGTTCAAAAAGCATGGAAGTCGGAAAACCGCCCACACTTGCATGGCTGGGTATATGGTTTGTCTAACGGTTTACTAAAACCTGTTTTTAACATGCCCCCCGGTAGCCCGCTGGATCATATTTATGAGTATGATGATTTATAACCCTTTTAAAGCAGGCTTTGCCTGCTTTTTTCTCTCTTGCATTAAATAACTATCTTTCGCCAAACAAGCCGTTATTTTAGTTATTACCGTATAACCTTTTTCCTTTTATATGACAGAAGCTTTGTTGAAGGGGCTTACTATAGGTTTAATACTGGCACTTTCAGTGGGGCCGGTAATATTTACTGTTATTAAACAAAGTATTAATAACGGCTATAAAGGTGGCTTTAGTTTTGTGGCCGGTGTATGGCTGAGCGATATTTTTTTAGTGGTGCTGAGCAATGCATTTTCTGAATGGGTAACAACCATCTTACAATACAAAAAAGCAATTGGGTATATAGGTAGTGGCTTTTTAATTGCTATGGGCGTTTTTTTTGTGTTTTTTAAAAAGGTTACCAGCGCAGCAGACGCCTCTGTTGGCGAGTTGCGCTTTAGAAAAAGAGATGTAGCTAAAATTGCTTTTGCCGGTTTTCTTATTAATACACTAAACCCCAGTGTTATATTGTTTTGGTTAATTAATGCTACTGCTTTTGCAGTTTCGCATACCATGCAACAACGCATTATCATTTTCTCATCCTGCCTGCTGTTAAATATTATTGCCGATGTTTTAAAAGTTCTTATGGCGGGTAAACTAAGGCAGCGGCTTACTGTAAAAAACATCTCCATCATTAATAAATTATCCGGCACCATTTTACTGGGCTTTGGTATTGCTTTATTGTATGGGGCCATCTTTCTGGCAGATAAAGTAAAATGAAAAATAAGTTTAACAAATCAGTCCGGCCATCTCTGCCGCCAACTCTGTAACTTTCTGGCATGATTAAACTGCTGCTTGTATGTTTTATGTATATGGCTACCATTACCCTGCAGGCACAAGCCAGCGATTTTATAACTGTTAAAAAGAAAAATGGCCGCACTTTAAAAACCTATTTTCCGGGCCTGCCCATTACCTTTTCCACCATTGACAACTATTGGGTACAAGGGCAAATAACCGCAATAAAAAACGATACTGTTTACGTAAACCAACTTATCATCAGAAGCCTGCCCACCATTTGGGGCGTAAATATTTTAGATACGGCCGGCAGTTTTTTAACACCCGTACACTATCGGGATATTAAGCAGGTTGTTTTTGATACCCGCCGCCAGGGTTTTTCTTACATTACTGATGGCACTTTTTTAATGATAGCCGGTGCTGGTTATGCCTTATTAAATGTTATAAATGGGGCCTATTTTAAGTCACCCTTATCATCTGCAGACAATAAAAAAAGATTGGGTATTGCACTAGGCACCGCGGGGGTCGGTTATATTCTTAACCGCATACAAAAAAGCAAACACAAGCACTATCATGTAGAGTATGTGCGTATGACAGATGTAAACAAGCAACTACGCAGGTTTTAGTTTTGCTCGTATCTTCACGCCGCTAAAAACAAAAGCAATTTATGGCCAAGGCGCAAGGTGGTTTTTTTGCCAGGGTATGGCGTATTACAAAACGGGTATTTCTCATCCTCTTTATAGCCCAGTTTGTTTATATACTTCTTTTAAAATGGGTCAATCCGCCCATTACCATTACACAATTAGTAAGCTGGGTAAGCGGCCATGGTTTAAAAAGAGATTATGTCAGTAAAAACAATACCAGCTATCAGGCAAGGCTGGCAGTAATAGCTTCAGAAGACCAGTTGTTTGCAGACCACAGCGGCTTTGATTGGAACAGTATTGAAAAAGCCATGCAATACAATCAAAAAAAACCCAACCGCATCCGCGGTGGCTCCACCATCAGCCAGCAGGTGGCTAAAAATGTTTTCTTGTGGCAGGGGCGGGATTATATACGCAAAGGCCTTGAAGTGTATTTTACATTTATGATAGAGTTGATATGGGGTAAAGAACGGATTTTAGAAGTATACCTGAATGTAATAGAAATGGGCAATGGCATTTTTGGTATTGAAGCCGCTTCGCAAGCATACTTTAATAAAAGCGCAGCTGGTCTCAATCGCACAGAAGCAGCCATGATAGCCGCCTGCCTGCCCAACCCCAAACGCTTTACTGTTAAGCCCCTGTCAAAACCAGTAGCCATACGCTACCCCTGGGTAATACGGCAAATGAACAACCTGGATGGCGATGAAGACATCAGCCGCATTATTAATAAGGCCAGCCCTGCTAAAAAGAGCAGTAAAAAAACCAGGTAGCCAGCATTGGTGCAGGTGGCAACAGCCATTGCGTCGCACCCTTCAGCGGTAGAAAAAAATGGTACCGTTCCAGTGCTGCCCAAAGCCCTGCAGTTAACGTGTGCGACGCAAGAATGCTGCCCAAAGAACCCATTGCCCGTATCACAAAAGTTTTGATTTTGCTCAAGCAAGCAGCCCTTTCTTTAACAAATAAGCCGCCTTTTTACTGGCTAAAATCAGTACCTTCGCCATCCTTAAAAAATTCCGGAACCCGCGTCCCATCTGTATAATTGTTTACCAGTATATGGCCAGGTGCCGGCCCGGTTTCTTATATTTTTTTAGTACCTTAAATAACATTGATATTAAAATTTTTTTGTGAGCAGGTAATTATTTGAGCATGGCAACAAAATCTAAACCCGTGGCAAAAAAAGCAGCTGCCAAAAAAGCAACGGCTAAAGCAACCCCGGCAAAAAGTAAAAAAACACAGCGTTCGTTAACAGAACAGTTACAGGAATATTTTGGCTTTAATAAATTTAAAGGCCCGCAAGAGGCTATCATAGAATCTGTATTGGCCGGCAAAGACACTTTTGTAATTATGCCCACCGGTGGTGGTAAAAGTTTATGCTACCAGTTGCCTGCCATGATTAGTGAAGGGGTTGCTATTATTGTAAGCCCCCTGATTGCATTAATGAAAAATCAGGTAGACCTGGTGCGTGGCTACAGCAGTAAAGATGAGGTGGCGCATTTTTTAAACTCTACCCTTACTAAAAAAGAAATTGCTGCGGTGCACGATGACCTATTAACAGGCCGCACCAAAATGCTGTACGTGGCACCAGAAACATTAACTAAACAAGAGAACCTGGAATTTTTCAGCGACCTGAAGGTTTCTTTTTTTGCAGTAGATGAAGCGCATTGTATTTCTGAATGGGGACACGATTTCAGGCCGGAATACCGCCGCCTGCGTGAAATGATGACACAGATAAACCCCGATGTGCCGGTAATTGCATTAACTGCCACCGCCACCCCCAAAGTACAGAGCGATATTATTAAAAACCTTGACCTGAAAGAACCACAGGTATTCATCTCTTCATTTAACAGAGGCAACCTGTACTACGAGATACTGCCCAAGATTAAAAAAGAAGATACCCTTAAAAGTATCGTTCGCTTTATAGTACAGAACAAGGGTAAAAGCGGTATTATTTATACACTCAACCGCAAAACAACCGAAGAGCTGGCAGAACTGCTGGTGCAAAACGGCATTAAAGCAGTAGCCTATCATGCCGGGCTTGATAGTAAATTAAGAGCCAGCCGGCAGGATATGTTTTTAAATGAAGATGTACAGGTAATTGTGGCCACCATTGCCTTTGGTATGGGTATTGATAAACCAGATATCCGTTTTGTAATACACTACAACATTCCAAAAAGTATAGAAAACTATTACCAGGAAACCGGCCGTGCCGGAAGAGATGGACTGGAAGGAAAATGTATTCTCTACTATTCTCATAAAGACGTAGCCAAGCTGGAACATCTGATGCGGGATAAACCTTTAAGCGAACGTGAAGTGGGCGCACAGCTGATTAATGAAACGGTTGCTTATGCAGAAAGCGGGGTATGCCGCCGCAAAGTACTGATGAGTTATTTTGGAGAAGACTACAACACCCCCAACTGTAAAAACTGCGATAACTGCTTACACCCTAAAGAAAGAATAGAAGCAAAAGACGAAGCAGTAAAAGTATTAAAAGCCATTAAGGCGTTAGATGAACGTTTTGCCACCGATTATACCGTAAACATTATTGTGGGTAAACTAACCCCGCAAATACAAATGTTCCGGCACGATAGTATTGCCGCTTTTGCCAGCGGTAATGAGCAACCAGAGCATTACTGGAACTCGTTAATACGCCAGATGCTTTTAGAAAATTTATTAAGCAAGGATATTGAAGAATACGGCGTACTAAAGATTACAAAAGCCGGAGAAGGCTTTTTAAAAAAGCCAAAATCCTTTACTATTATTTTAAATAACCTGTACGAAGAAGCCAATGCAGATGATGATGAAGGAGCGGCCGAAGCAGCAACCGGCAGCGCTACAGATGAGCGCTTGTTTGAAATGCTGAAAGAACTGCGGCAAAAAGAAGCCAAGAAAAAAGCATTGCCCCCCTTTGTAATTTTCTTAGAAACATCCCTGCAGGATATGGCCACCCTGTACCCCACCACACTGCAGGAGTTGGAAAAATGCCAGGGCGTAAGCAAAGGCAAGGCACTGCGTTACGGCAAACCATTCATAGAAATGGTAGCCCGTTACGTAGAAGAAAATAATATTGAGCGGCCCGATGATTTTGTAATGAAAAGCGTGGCCAACAAAAGCCTTAACAAGGTGTATATTATACAGCAGGTAGATAAAAAAATACCGTTAGAGATAATTGCCAAAAATAAAGACTGGCGTATGGATGCCCTGCTGGAAGAAATGGAAACCATTGCAGCCAGCGGCACCAAACTAAATTTAGACTATGCCATTGCAGATATGCTGGATGAGTATGAGCAGGAAGACATCATAGCATATTTTAAAGGCTGCGAAACCTCATCGTTACAGGTAGCCCAGCAAGAACTAACAGAAGGTAACTTTAGCTGGGAGCAGTTAAAAATAATGCGCATTAAATTTTTAAGCGAGTACGGCATGTAATATTTTTTTTTAGTTACCAGCCACGGTAACTCCGGTTAGGCCGCCGTTGCCACGCTCGGTTCAACGGCAGTGCCTGCATGAGGCGTAAAAAATGCGTATTAAAGCAGTGTAAAATTTGAAAGTTTCAGTCAAATTCCCTTATTTTTGCTGCCCCGAAAGGGAAAGGATGGTGCGGTAGCTCAGTCGGTAGAGCAAAGGACTGAAAATCCTTGTGTCGGCGGTTCGATCCCGCCCCACACCACAGCTTTAAAACCTCAGCAGTAATGCCGGGGTTTTTTAGTTTTGTAGCATGCACTTTGTCTACATACTTTACTCTCAAACTGCCGACAAATTCTATGTAGGAGAGTCTGTCAATCCCATAGAAAGAACACAACAGCAAGTTTCTGAAATTAGCAGGATATGTGATAAACCGTAAGCGATTTTTTTACCACTGAATCATTAAAAATTACAAATTAAACGCCATAACCAACGGCTATCAAATAATAGTTTTCAGCCTTCTTTTCTACAGGTTCTTTCATCAAAAATTAAACTAACTTTAAAAGTGTTTTTATTAAGTAATGCTTTGCAAAAAAGCCTGCAATTATTATTTGATTTCTATAAATATCCGTTTGAATAACGTAATTGCAGTACTGCTATGAAAAACTACATTCGTACAACTTGTTTTATACCCAATAATCAATAGCTAACTACATTAAAAAATAATATGGCAGCATTTTCAATAACCATTAACGGCAAAGAATATCAACTGGAAGCAGATGCTCAAATGCCGCTGCTATGGGCCATCCGCGATTTTGCAGGCTTAAAAGGCACCAAGTTTGGTTGTGGCATTGCACAATGTGGTGCCTGTACCGTTCACCTGGAAGGGGTACCCGTACGTTCCTGTTCCTTACCGGTGAGTGCAGCGGCCAACAGAAAGATAACAACCATTGAAGGCCTGGCAGAAAACACGCTTCACCCGGTGCAGCAGGCATGGATAGCAGAGCAGGTGCCGCAGTGCGGCTACTGTCAGTCGGGCCAGATTATGACAGCCGTGGCCCTGCTTGAAAAAAATAAAAACCCCACCGATGCAGATATTGATGCTGCCATGCAAGGGGTTATTTGCCGCTGTGGCACTTACCCAAGAATAAGAAAGGCCATTAAAAATGCCGCCGGAATAATGGCAGCAGCTAAATAAAAATAACCGGAGTAAACTTTATAAACAGAATTAAACAACTTATTAATAATAGAAGCATTCATGAAAAAAATTTCTGTGGCCTTGGCGCTTTGTTGTTTTGCAATCATCAGTTCTTCTTTTTATATACAGGGTTTTGATGTTAAAGCCAGCATTAAAAGAGGCAAGGCTATTTATGAAACACAATGCATTGCCTGCCATATGGCGCAGGGAGAAGGATTGCCCGGTGCTTTTCCTCCACTGGCAAAATCAGATTACCTGGGGGATAAAAACCGGTTAATAAAAATAGTGCTGCAGGGTGTTACCGGGCCTATGAAAGTAAACGGTATTGAATACAATGTAGCTATGGCACCTGTGAACTTAACCGATGCCCAGACTGCCGATGTATTAAACTATGTATTGAACTCGTGGGGTAATAAAGGGGTGTTGATAAAGCCAGGGGATGTGCAGCCGGCATTAAAGGCCAAGGTTAAAAACTACCAGCCCAATAATTAATAATTTATTAGTGCCCACCGCAGCGATGCTGTTGAAGGGTGCGACGCAACAAAAGCCTGATTACTGTTTTTGGCTGGCTAACAAAATATAACTCTGCTTATTTACGCAACAAAGATTATGACGCAGCGAAACCGAACTACATTAATTTTTATTTTAGGCTTGCTATCGGCCATTGGGCCATTTTCTATTGATATGTACCTGCCGGGCTTTCCGGCCATTGCGCAATCGCTGCATACCACAGTGGATTATATTTCGTATTCACTGGCCAGTTTTTTTATTGGCATTTGCACCGGGCAATTAATTTGCGGCCCCCTGCTGGATCGTTTTGGTAGAAAGAGGCCTTTGTATGCCGGGCTGGTAATTTATATTATTGCTTCGTTGGGTTGCGCAGTTTCTAATACCGTGGAGCTTTTAATTGCGTTTCGTTTTTTACAGGCATTGGGTGGTTGTGTGGGTATGGTGGCGCCGGGTGCTATTGTACGGGATGTATTTCCGGTAAATGAAAATGCCCGCATTTTTTCTTTATTGATTCTGATACTGGGCGTGTCGCCCATTGTGGCTCCTACTATTGGTAGTTTCTTAATTCTTTCGCTGGGCTGGCATGCTGTATTTTTTGTGCTGGCCGCTATAACATTTTTACTGTTGCTGGCCGTTATTTTTATTTTACCAGAAAGCAAGGGACCAGATCCTTCTATATCGCTGCGGCCAAAACAGGTATTTACTAATTTTTGGATTGTTTTAAAAAACCCGCAATTTTTTACTTACGCATTTGCAGGGGCCATATCTGCTGCAGGGTTATTTGCTTATCTCTCCGGCTCTCCGGCAGTGTTTATGCAATTATTTAAAGTGAGTGAGCAACAATACGGTTGGATATTTGCCTTAATTGCCGCCGGTTTAATAACCAGCAGCCAGTTAAATAACCTGCTGCTTAAAAAGTATACCAGCCAACAGGTAATATGGGTGGTAATGCTGGTGCAAACCAGTATTGGCATTTGTTTGTTTGCGGGCAGCCTGTTGCACTGGCATAATTTATACAGCACAATTGTATGTATTTTTTTGTTTTTATCGTGCCAGGGTTTCTGTTTTCCTAACTCATCTGCATTATCGCTGGCGCCATTTACAAAAGAAGCTGGCAGTGCCGCAGCTTTAATGGGTGCCATACAAATGGCTTTGGGTGCTTTTGCCTCTGCATTAGTGGGTATTATTAATGATGGTAGTTTATTACCTATGACCGGCATCATGGCTGCCTGCGCTTTAACAGGATTATTAGTATTGTTAATGGGCAGAAGAAAAATTGAATATAAAGCAAGGTTAGAAAATATAGAAGAACAGGCATTTGACCTGATAGAAAAATATTGATGTTACCCGTTACCGGGAGGTACTATAAATAGCAACAACAAAAACTATAAACAATGACACAGCTAACACGCCGCAATTTTATAAAAAATGCCAGTGGTGCCAGCGTGGCGCTTTGGTTAGGACTTTCTTTAGATGGTAAGGCACAGGTAATGGCTGGGCCGGCACAGGCTGTAAATTTTACCCCATATATTCTTATTGAACCCGGCGGGGGCATTACTATTTTCAATACAAAACCAGAAATGGGGCAAGGCACATTTCAATCGATACCGGCAATAATAGCTGAAGAATTGGAAGTATCATTAAGTCAGGTTACTATTAAAAATACCAATGGTGAAAAAGAGTTTGGACCGGGGCAGTCTGCCGGTGGTAGCGCTTCAATAAGAACTTCATATAATAACCTGCGTAAAGTAGGCGCTGCAGCAAAAGAAATGCTGGTAAGTGCTGCCAGCACCCGTTGGGGCGTTGCTGCCAACGAATGTGTGGCTAAAGAAGGTGTTGTAATTCACAAAGGCTCTGATAAAAAACTCACTTACGGAGAATTGGCAGAAGAAGCCGCTAAACTAACCACACCCAAAGAACCCAAGCTTAAAGACCCAAAAGACTTTACAATAATTGGTAAAAATGAAAAACGCCCTGATATACTTTTGAAAGTAAACGGCAAAGCCGAATTTGGTATTGATGCAGAAGTGCCCGGTATGTTATACGCCTCTGTAGAACGTTGTGCTGTTATTGGTGGCGCATTAAAAAGTTTTGATGATACTGCTGCATTAAAAGTGACCGGCGTTGTAAAAGTAGTTACAGCAGAAAAACTGATGGGTAAGTATCGTACTACCGGTGTTGCTGTTATTGCCAGTAATTATTGGTCTGCTGTACAGGGAAGAAAAGCATTGAAAATAGTTTGGGATACCAAAGGCAATGAAAAATTTAACACCGCTGAGTATGAAAAAAATTTACGACTGCTGGCAAAAGAGCCCGGACTTTTAGATAAAAATATTGGTGCCGCAGACACAGTTGCCCTGGATGCAGCGAACACTATAGAAGCTTTTTATGAAACCCCAATGGTGGCGCATCATGCGTTAGAGCCTATCAGTTGTGTGGCATATGTGCAGGGAGAACAATTAGAAATATGGACCTCTACACAAGTACCCAGTGCGGTAACCGGAAGCGGTGCGAATAACCTGCACAAACAGGTTGGTTTTAAACCAGAAAATATAAAACTGCATAACAAATTTATTGGGGGCGGTTTTGGCAGAAGACTGTATGTGGACTTTATTATTGAAGCAGTAAACATTGCCAAACAAATTGATAAGCCGGTAAAAGTAATATGGACGAGAGAAGACACCACGCAGTTCAGTCCGCACCGGCCCATGACTTTTTCTCAATTAAAAGGTGGCTTTTCTAAAGACGGAGCATTAACTATGTTTCAGCATAAAGTGATCAGCCCTTCTTATTTTGAAGCCATGGCCGATCAGTACGACAGAACCAAGGTAGATGGCATTATGGTGGAAGGTATTGGTGAGCAGGAATATGAAATACCAAATCTTAAAACATCATTTGTACGGGCCGATTTTCATGTGCCTATTGCAGCATGGCGTTCCGTTACCAGCTCCACCGTTGCTTTTGCACACGAGTGCTTTATAGATGAGCTGGCACATAAAGTAAAAAAAGATCCTTTAGATTTTCGCCTATCCTTACTAACGAAGCCATCTGACACCAAACGTGTTTTACAAAAATTAAAAGAAGTATCTGGATGGGGTAAGCCACTCGGAAAAAATAAAGGCCGCGGCATTGCCGTATGGAAATTCTTTGCCGGCCTTTGCGGGCAGATTGTGGAGGTAACGTATAATGCAGCCACCAAATCGGTTAAAATAAATAAAGTAATTGCTGTAATAGACCTGGGCGAAGTGGTAAACCCCGATACAGTAAAAGCACAGGTGGAAGGCGGTATTATTATGGGGCTTACCGCTGCTATTAAAACTGGTATTACATTAGAAGGGGGTATGATTAAACAGAAAAATTTTAACGACAGCCCCGTGGCACGCATTACCGAAATACCACCTATTGAAGTGCACATACTGGCTGAAGGCGGCACTATTAAAGGAGTGGGAGAACCGGGCTTACCGCCTTTTGCACCAGCATTGGCAAACGCCATTTTTGCGGCCAGTGGCAAACGCATCCGTAAACTACCCTTTGATATAGATAAGATATGATGGAGCTGCAGGAAATAGTAAAAGCCTATGATGAAGACATAAAGAAAGGCAGGCGTTGTGCAGTAGCAACGGTAGTGCATGTTGATGGCTCTTCGTATCGCAGACCCGGTGCCCGTATGCTGGTAAACGATGAAGGTATGATTACAGGCGCCATCAGTGGCGGATGTCTGGAAGGAAATGCCTTACAAAAAGCGTTATTTGCTATTGCCAAACAAGAACCCATTGTGGTTACTTACGATACCAGTGATGAAGAAGACCGCTCTATTGGTGTGCAATTGGGTTGTGCCGGAATTATTAAAGTATTGTTTGAACCCATACACGTTGCAAAACCTGATAACCCTATTGAACTTATACGTAAAACACTAAAAAGCAGGTTACCCTCTGTACTGGTTACTTTTTATCATTTAAACAATGTACAAAATGCACCAACTGGTACCTTTTTAATAACTGCTGCCAATAACTTACCTGATCCTTTACCTGCAGCTGACGGACAACAACTTAATGAAGCCATTTCAATTTGTTTCTCTACTGCAACATCTCAGTTTACCAGTTACAACAACACGCATTGTTTTATAGAATGGGTGCCGCCGGTTACGCGTTTAGTTATTGCCGGCGCCGGTAATGATGCCATACCGTTGATGCAAATGGCAGAACTGCTGGGCTGGCAGGTATCTGTAATAGATGGCCGTTACTCACATGCAAGACCAGAACGATTCAGTGCATCCTGCCAGGTAGTGGTAACCAATGCTGAGGCTGCTTTTGAAAAAATTGACGTAGATGCATTTACTGTTTTTGTATTACTGACGCATAATTACAATTACGATAAGGCTATTTTAAAATGGCTATTGCCATTAAGCAGTCCCTACATCGGAATATTAGGACCTAAAAAGAAGCTCAACCATATGCTGGATGATTTACGGGTAGAAGGCATAACAATCAGCGATGCAGCTATGGAAAAAATATACGGCCCTATTGGTTTAGAAATTGGTGCAGAAACACCCGAAGAAATTGCAGTAAGTATTATTGCAGAAATTATAGCTGCACTCCGCAAAAAACCCGGAGGCCATTTAAAATATAAGCCTACTACCATACACCATAGCCACAATACTTTTCATAACACATCTGCAGGCAATGTTGTATAATATTCAGCAACCCGGCATTGTGTTACTGGCAGCCGGCCAAAGCAAACGGCTGGGCCACCCCAAGCAATTACTTTCTTATAACGGTACTACTTTAATTGAACATGCGGTGAACGCAGCCCTTGCCACCACACTAACGCCAGTTATAGTAGTGTTGGGCGCCTGTAATGAAATTATTGCACCTTACCTTACACCTTATACCCGGGTGCACGTAGTTTATAATAAAGATTGGGAAACCGGTATGGCTTCCACCATACAAACAGGGTTGCAGGCTTTGCAGCAAACAAACCCGGTGGCAGATGGTGTTCTTTTAATGGTGTGCGATCAGCCTTTTTTAACCCCTGCAATTATTAATGATTTGATAAGTTTGCAGCAGCAAACACAATTGCCGGCAGCGGCTTGCCGCTACCAGCAAAAAACCGGCACGCCAGCATTATTTCATCAATCACTTTTTAAAGAACTGATGCTGCTGCAGGGCGATACCGGTGCCCGTAAAATTTTAGAAGCCTTAAATACACAGGTTGCATTGCTGAATTTTGAAAAAGGAATGGTTGATGTTGATACCGAAGCCGACTATCAGCAATTAATTAACCCACATGCTGACAATACATGATTATTGATCAATACAACAGAATACATAATTACCTGCGCATTTCCTTAACGGATAATTGCAACCTGCGTTGCTTTTACTGCATGCCCGAAGAAGAGTATGATTTTACACCTGCCTCCCGCCTGATGCAACCCAACGAAATAGAAACCATTGCCAAACAATTTGTGCAATTGGGTGTAAATAAAATACGCCTTACCGGCGGCGAGCCGCTGGTAAGAAAAGATGCCGGCGCTATTATTACAGCACTATCAAAACTGCCGGTTAAATTAACGCTTACCACCAACGCATTGCGCCTGCATCATTTTGCAGATACACTGGCCACCGCCGGTGTGCAATCGCTAAACATTAGTTTAGATACGCTGCAGCCCGATAAATTTTTATTAGTTACCCGCAGAAATGAATTTAACCAGGTTTACAGCAATATACAATTAATGCTGCAACGCGGCTTTCATGTAAAAGTAAACATGGTGGTAATGAAAGGGCTGAACGAAAATGAAATACTGGATTTTGTTGCCTGGACCAAAGAGCAACCCGTGCATGTGCGCTTTATAGAATTTATGCCCTTTACCGGCAATAAGTGGACAAGCAATAAAGTTTTTTCTTATCATGAAATATTGCAGTTAATTCAACAGCAATACAACACCATTAAGTTGCAGGATGAGGCGCATGATACCGCCAAAGCTTTTCAGGTGCCGGGGCATGCCGGTACATTTTCTGTTATCAGTACCATGACAGCGCCATTCTGCAGCACTTGCAACCGCCTGCGCTTAACAGCAGATGGCAAATTAAAAAACTGTCTGTTTTCAAAAGAAGAAACAGACCTGCTCACTCCGTTCAGAAATGGTGCAGATATTATACCGTTAATACACGATAATATACGCAGCAAAGCAAAAGAGCTGGGCGGACAGCTAACCACCAATTTTGAAAACCTGCATACCGATGAAATTAAAAACCGCAGTATGATTACCATTGGCGGATAAAACGCAGGCATAGCGGTGGCATAAACAACAGCAGTTCTTTTAATAAAAATAATTTTGCAGGATGCCAGCAGTGGTAGCTCCGGTTAAACATCGTTGCGTCGCACACTTCAACTACGGTACAAGGCTTGAGGCAAAAGGTGTAAGGCCCTACACCTTTCAGCTTCTAGCTTTATTGCTGTACAAGTGTGCGACGCAAGGATGCTGCCACAAGCACTGCTGCTGGTTACAATAAAAAATAAATGATTAGTGTACAAGAAGCACAAGAATTAATAAAAGCATCCGTAACGCCACTGGCACCTGTGCGTTGCCCTTTAAGCAATGCAGCAGGTAACGTGTTGGCGGCAGATGTATTTGCAAGTGTAAGCATACCAGCATGGCCGCAATCTTCAATGGATGGATATGCTTTTGCTTTTAAAGATTTACAAAGCGGAAAACCATTGCAGGTAACCGCCACCATTGCAGCAGGCAACAGCCATCATATTGTTTTAACTGCCGGCACAGCAGCCCGCATTTTTACCGGTGCACCGGTGCCTGATGGTGCAGATACAGTAGTAATGCAGGAAAAAACAATACTTAACGGTAATGAATTATTAATTACCGATGACAGTATACGTGAAGGATTGAATGTGCGGCTGCACGGTTCTGAAATTACAGCAGGTGAACTGGCTATGCACGCAGGCACTTTACTGGTACCTGCAGCTATTGGTTTTTTAGCAGGCATTGGCGTTGATGAAGTGTTGGTGTATCCACGGCCTTCTGTGAGTATTATTGTTACTGGCAATGAATTGCAGGCACCGGGTACGGCTTTAGAAAAAGGACAGGTATACGAATCTAACTCGTACCAGTTAACGGCAGCGCTGCAGCAATTGCAGGTTACAGCAATTACACTTTACCACGCGGCAGATAATTTAGAAACGCTTACTCAAATTTTAAAAACGGCTTTAGCGCAAAGCAATGTGGTATTGTTAACCGGTGGTGTTAGCGTGGGCGATTATGATTTTGTAGTAGCTGCAGCCAACAATGCAGGTGTTACACAGGTGTTTCATAAAATAAAACAGAAACCAGGTAAGCCTTTGTTCTTTGGTACCAAAGGCAACAAGTTGGTATTTGGCCTGCCCGGCAACCCGGCATCGGTACTAACCTGTTTTTACGAGTATGTTGAAATGGCTTTGCAACAAATGGCAAACAGCAGCAGCAACATAAAAAAAATGCAAGTGCCATTGCAGGCAGCATATAAAAAACCAGCAGGACTAACCCATTTTTTAAAAGGCTGGTTTGATGGCGTTGGTGTTTTGCCGCTGCAGGCACAGGAATCGTATCGCTTACGCTCTTTTGCCAATGCCAATTGCCTTATTAAGCTGGAGGAAGAATGTACCAATTGTGATAAAGGCAGCTTAACAGAAATTCATTTATTGCCAGTTTGATTTATAAACTATAGCATGGATATCAGTCTTGTTTTTTACATATTATTATTTATAGTGGCGTTTTTATATGCTGCGGTGGGGCATGGCGGTGCCAGCGGCTATCTTGCTTTAATGGCCTTGTATGGTGTGGCACCAGAAGTAATGAAGCCAACAGCCTTATTACTGAATGTTTTTGTTTCCATCACTTCTTTTATACAGTTTTACCGGGGTGGTTATTTTAAATGGAAAATTTTTTGGCCATTAGCTATTGGTTCTGTACCCATGGCATTTGTGGGGGGACTAATTCCCATAGAAACGGAATTGTATAAAAAAATATTAGGCGTTTTATTACTGATACCGGTTACCCGTTTTTTATTGGTAACAAAAGAAAGTGAAAAGGAACTGGCAACCCCCAGTATTGCAATATCGCTTATGATTGGCGTGTTCATTGGTTTACTATCTGGCTTAATTGGCATTGGTGGTGGTATCATTTTATCGCCGCTGTTATTATTGCTGCGCTGGACGGATATGAAGCAGACAGCAGCTATCAGCGCATTGTTCATATTTGTTAATTCTATTTCTGGATTATTGGGGCAATTAACAAAGGGCATTCATTTTAATACCGATATGTACCTGTTTGTGGTTATAGCCTTTGCAGGGGGTATCTTTGGGGCCTATTTTGGTGCGTTAAAATTTAACCATAAAGTATTAAAATATATTTTGGCAATTGTATTACTGGTAGCAGCCTATAAGCTGCTTTTTACAAAAGCCTGATTGATGAGGCAGGTAAATAATTTATAACTATGGCCACAGCCACTATAAAAATATTCGGACAGCTTACAGACATTATTAAAAGCGAAGAGTTGGTATTGCAGCATGTGCCTGATACCGACAGCATGATTGAACAATTGCAGCAATTATATCCTGCCTTAGCAACTGCTAAATATGTAATTGCTGTAAACAAAGAAATCATAAACGGCAATTGTGTGTTAAACGGAGCAACCACAATAGCATTACTTCCTCCATTTTCTGGTGGTTAAAATGGCAATTCATCAACCATATGAACGTTACCAGCGCCAGGTTTTATTAAAAGAGTTGGGCGAAGCTGGCCAGCAAAAACTGCTGCATGCAAAAGTATTGATGATAGGTGCCGGTGGTTTAGGCTGTCCGGCATTGCAATATCTGGCAGCAGCGGGCATCGGCACAATAGGGATAGTTGATGATGACGTGGTGGCCTTACACAACCTGCATCGCCAGCCTCTATATTGCATGCAGGATATTGGCCGGCATAAAAGCACCTGTGCAAAAGCTTTTCTGGAAAATTTAAACCCGGAGATTGAAATTATTGCTTACACCACCCGGTTAACAAGCGCTAACGCAATAGAACTACTGGCTGCTTATGATATAATAGTAGATGGCAGTGATAATTTTGCCACCCGTTATCTGGTAAACGATGCTTGTGTGTTATTGGGTAAGCCGCTGGTGCATGGCGCCATTGCTCAGTTTGAAGGACAGGTAGCAATTTTTAACAGCCATGCAAACAATGAGCCGGCAGCTAACTACCGGGATCTTTTTGCGGAACCACCAAAAGAAGGTACGGTTTTAAATTGTGCAGAAGCAGGTGTGTTGGGCGTATTACCCGGCATTATTGGCACTATGATGGCGAGTGAGGTGATTAAACTGGTAACAGGTATTGGTAAACCATTGATAAATTGTTTATGGACTTTTAATGCACTCAATAATCAATCGTACCAGTTTTTAATAAAAGCCAATACTGCAACCCGCCTGTTAATACCTGCATCTATCCCTGCTTTTAAAAAAATGGATTATGAATGGTTATGTGGTGCTGTTGCAGGCGGCCAGGAAATAAGCGTGGCAGATTTTAATATATTACGCAATACGGATGTTGTTGAAATTATAGATGTGCGGAACCCGGATGAACTACCCGTGGTGAATGAGTTTGCTAGTAAACAAATTCCGCTGCAAGAAATTGAAAAAAAAGCCAGCGAAATAAAAACAACTACGATGGTGGTATTTTGCCAAACAGGAGTGCGTAGTAAGCAAGCTGCTGCTGTATTAACCAGTATTTTTGGCAGCAGCCGGAAAGTGTATAGCTTGAGTGGCGGCATTATTGCCTGGAAAAACAATGCAACCCAATAAAGAAGGTTTCATTTGTTTGCTGCATGTTTAACTGGTGATGCACAATGAACAGAACGATGAATGGATTGTTCGACCCCGATAGAAAATCGGGGCAGGCGCAACGATGATGCCATGAAAATATAAAGCTGGTATTACAATTAAATAACTCAAACAGCTTATTAGTATGAGTACCAAAAGAACACCCAAAAATATATTTGTGCAAGGCGCCATCAGTGCAGCATTTGTTGGCGAGAGCATACAAAAACACAGCACGCAAACAGCTATTGGTGGGCACAGCATTTTTTTGGGGCAGGTAAGAGCAGATAGTATTGCGGGAAAGCAAGTGGCTGCCATTGAATACACCTGCTACGAAACAATGGCGCTGGAAAAAATGCACGAAATAAGAGAAGCGATATTTGCCCGCTATGATCTTACCTGTATGCATGTGTATCATAGTTTGGGCAGAGTGCGGGCCGGAGAGCTTTGCCTGTTTGTATTTACATCTGCCACACACAGAAGAGCTGCTATTGACGCCTGCAATGAAACCGTGGAGTTAATAAAAAAAGAGTTGCCGGTATGGGGTAAAGAGTTGTTTGAAGACGAATCACATCAATGGAAAGTAAATATCTAACTTTTAAAAAATGCTGATCAGCAATCATGGTTAATATAACAAATAAAGTAAGCAGTTTAAGGCAAGCCATTGCAAGTGCTACCATACAGGTATCTGCAGCAGCTACCATAGAAGCTATTAAAAACAGGCAGGTGCCTAAAGGAGATGTTTTTGAATTTTCAAGGGCAGCAGGCTTATTGGCTATAAAAAAAACCAGTGATGTGATTCCGGATTGCCACCCTTTGCCCGTAGAGTTTGCAGCAATCACACATGCATTGGAGGGTTTAAAAATAATTGTGACCGTAGAAGTACATACCATTTATAAAACCGGTGTGGAAGTGGAAGCCATGCACGGTGCCGCTGTTACGGCATTAACCATTTATGATATGCTGAAGCCGATAGATAAAGGGGTTGAAATTGGCAGCATCAGGCTGGAACAGAAACAGGGCGGTAAAACTGATTTTAACGATACGCTTGCGCAGGGATTAAAAGCAGCCATTATTGTTTGCTCTGATAGTGTTGCCAACGGCAGTAAAACAGACAAAAGCGGTTTGCTGATTGAAGCACAATTAAAAAAGCACCAAATACACAATGCGGCCTATGAAGTGATACCTGATGATTTTGCATTGATACAGGCCACGGTAAAAAAATATTGTACACAGCAATATCAACTGGTTTTAATAACTGGCGGCACCGGCCTTTCTCCAAGAGATGTAACACCTGATGCGGTGAAGCCACTATTAGACCGCGAAATACCCGGTATGATGGAAGCGGCACGGAGTTACGGACAACAAAGAACACCTTATGCCATGCTTTCCCGTGGTATTGCCGGTTTTATTAAAGACTCACTTGTAATTACATTGCCTGGCTCCAGCCGTGGTGTGAAAGAAAGTATGGAAGCATTGTTTCCATATGTACTGCATGTTTTTAAAGTAAAAGAAGGTGCCCGGCACGATTAAGTATATAGTACCATGAACGAAGTGATTTACCTGGATTATAATGCCACCACACCCTGCCACCCCAGTGTGCTGGAAACCATGTTGCCTTATTTTACCCGGCAATTTGGAAATGCTGCCAGTAAATCTCATGTATATGGCTGGACGGCAGAAGAAGCTGTTGAAGAAGCCCGTGCTGGAACGGCGAGTCTTATCCATGCAAATCCGGAAGAAATCATATTTACTTCTGGTGCTACTGAAGCCATTAACCTGGCAATACGGGGTGTTATTGAAAAATCTGCACAACCACAACCCCATATTATTACCTATGCTACCGAGCATAAAGCTGTTTTGGATGTATGTGCATTGCTTGCTACAAAGGGCGTGGCTGTTACCGTATTGCCTGTTCAAACAGATGGAAGTATTGATGTAGCGGAGTTAGAAGCTGCCATACAACCCAATACTGTTTTAATGGCAGCCATGTATGCCAATAACGAAACCGGCACTGTACTGCCGGTAAAAGAAATTGGAGCAATTGCCCATAAACATAATGTATTGTTTTTTTGCGATGGCACGCAAGCTGCCGGTAAAATAGCAGTTGACATGAAAAATGATGGTGTGGACCTGCTGTCATTATCTGCGCATAAGTTTTATGGACCCAAGGGTATTGGTGCTTTATACATAAAAAAAACAAGTCCGAAAATTGCACTGACTGCCTTGCAGGTAGGTGGCGGGCATGAAAAGAATTTAAGAAGCGGTACTTTAAATGTACCCGGCATTGCTGGCATGGGTGCCGCAGCAGACTGGTGTAAGCAACACCTTGAAGAGAATGCAAAACAATTGGCAGCTTTACGCAACCGGCTATGGGCAGGCATCAGTACTATTGAAGGTGTGCAATGGAACGGAACACGGCATCATAGCTTACCAAATGTTTTAAATGTTTGCTTCAATTTTAATGGCGGCGATACGATGTTGCAGCGCATCAGTAAATATATAGCAGCTTCCAGTGGCTCAGCCTGCTCTTCTGCCACAGTGCAGCCTTCTCATGCATTGCTGGCCATGGGGCTTTCAGAAACAGCGGCTCTTTCTTCTATCCGCTTTAGCCTGGGTTGGCCTACCACTGAAGAAGAAATTGACCGGGCTGTTATACATATTCAAACAGCAGCAGCCAACTGCCGGTTGGTTTAATAATTTTCCCTTTCATATTTTGATGGTTATTGCTGTAATGATTAATTTCAGCATACTGGTTTATTTATACCGGCTATATTATGACTGCTACACCCATTGCTTACAAAACACATTTGGGCAAAGACAAAAAACTAAAAAAAATTATTGACCGGCACAATGATTTCAGCTTAAGCACTAAAAAAAATGTGTACCTGCATTTATGTGGTTCTATTATGAGCCAGCAATTATCTACCAAGGTGGCCGACGTTATATGGAAGCGTTTTTTGGCTTTGTACGATAAACAACCCACCCCAGAACAAATATTAAACACTCCTTTTGAAACATTAAGAGGTATTGGCCTTTCCAATGCCAAAGCAAATTATGTTCAAAACGTGGCCCGCTTTGCTATTGAAAAAGGCATGGAGCAGAAGCACCTGAAAAAAATGAGTAATGAAGAAGTGATTACTTATTTAACCGAAATAAAAGGGGTAGGCCGCTGGACCTGCGAAATGCTGCTGATGTTTACCCTTGGCCGGGAAGATGTTTTTGCTGTAGATGATTTGGGAATTCAACAAGCCATGACGGACATTTATAAATTAGACCCCAGCGATAAAAAACAATTGAAAGAAGACATGCTGCGGATTTCAAAAAAATGGAGCCCCTACCGCACCTATGCCTGCATGCATTTATGGAGATGGAAAGACAGTTAAATTATTGTTGCCAGAAGAAATACTGTTGAACGGATTGTTCGACCCTGATAGTAAATCGGGGCAGGCGCAAGGATGCTGCTATGATCCCCAACGTTCGGGACGGCAGCTGGTATTTTTTTATTTAATCGTACACCGCAGTAAGCTCTAAACTATTATTTAATACCACCAATTGGGCTTTACAACCTTTTTCTATTTTACCCAGCTGCTGCCAGCCCATTACCCTTGCCGGATATAAAGAAGCCATGCGCAATGCTTCTTCTAACGCAATGCCAGCATGCAGCACACAGTTTTGAACGCCTTTTAACATGGTTAATGCAGAGCCCGACAGGGTGCCATTGGGCAACACATAACGGTCGTGCTGAAACACGTGCTGGTAGCCTCCCTCATTTACCGCTGCAACGGCATCTGTTATTATAAACAAACGTTGTTGCATTATTTTTTTACTGATGCGCAGTGCTGCAAAATCAACATGTATACCATCGGGCACAACACTGCTGCACACCGTGGCATGGTTATAAATAGCCCCCACCATACCGGGTGCCCGGTGCTGCAACGGAGACATAGCATTAAACAAATGGGTGCAGGTAGTTATTTGATCAAAAGATTTTGTAGCCTGTTCATAACTGGCATTACTATGCCCCGCACTTACCACCACGCCGGCATCCTGCAATTGTTTTACTACCGCAATATCGCATTGCTCTGGAGCCAGCGTCATCATTTTAATAATACCATTACCGGCCTGTAAAAAAGCAGCCACTTCGCTGCTGGTGGGTTGCTTAATGCAATCCAGCAAATGGGCACCGCGTTTATCGGGGTTTATATACGGGCCTTCTAAATGAACGCCCGCCAAACCTTTGCCGCCTTGTTGTAAATATTGGTGGGCCACTTCCAGCGACTTAAAGAAAACTGCATCTGTATTTGTGGCAATGGTTATTAAAAAATTAGTGGCGCCGCCTGCCCGGCAATATTCATACACTGCCTGCAATGCTTCTATGCTTAATGCCTGCGAAAATAAAAAACCATTGCCGCCATAAATTTGTAAATCAATAAAAGCAGGAGCCAGCAATTGCTGTTGCAAGTTAATGTGCTCATAATTTGCAGGTATGGCTGCTTCATCCACCACGGCTTCTATTACGCCGTTATTGGTTAATACAGCCTTGCCGTTTACAATTTCGGTGCCGGTAAAAACAGCACCGTTATAAAATGCAGTGGGTTTATTGCTCATACAATTCTAAAGGTAATCCATCGGGGTCAGAAAAAAAGGTAAAGCGTTTGCCGGTAAGTGTATCCGTACGTATGGCTTCTGTTGCAATATTTTTTGAGTGTAAAAAAGCAATGGCCGCTTCCAGTTGGGTTACAGCAAAGGCCAAATGTCTTAAGCCGCAGGCTTCGGGCCGGCTGGGGCGTGGCGGCACCACCGGAAAAGAAAACAGTTCAATAATATAATTACCATTCAATGCCAGGTCCAGCTTGTACGAATCTCGTTCTGCACGGTAGGTTTCTTTTACCACGGTAAAGCCCAGCACTTCTGTATAAAATTGTTTTGACGCCGTATAGTTGCTGCAGATAACAGCAATATGATGTACTTGTTGCAGGTAATGGTTCAGCATAATTTATGGCTGTATTAAAAAATCATCTGCGTCTTTTAAAAAAGGCAGTTTGCTGCGCAGCGTTGTTAAATTTTCTTTCTGCAGAGTAAGAGTATGCACCATTTCTTCATGCGCCTGTTGAAAAATAATTTCACCCATAGGGTCTATAATGCAGCTATCGCCGCTATGATAAATATCGTTACCATCTTTACCCACGCGGTTAACGCCCACCACATAGCACTGGTTTTCTATAGCCCTTGCCTGCAGCAATGTTTTCCAGGCATGGTTGCGGCGCTCTGGCCAGTTAGCCACATATACCAGCAAATCATACTCAGGTTCATCGGCCGGTGTTTGGCGGGCCCATACCGGAAAGCGCAAATCGTAACAAACCTGCAAATTTATTTTCCAGCCATTAACTGAAGCAATCAGGCGTTTGGTACCCGCGGTATAATGCGCATCTTCACCGGCAAAGGCAAACAGGTGCCGTTTATCATACACACCATACTGGCCCGATGGCAGCATCCAAACCAAGCGGTTAAAATATTGTCCTTCTTCTTCAATAATAACACTGCCGGTAAGTATTAATTTATTTTCGGCAGCCACACGTTTCATCCAGTTAATAGTAGCACCATCCATTGGCTCTGCCATGGCAGCCGGCCGCATACTAAAACCGGTGCTAAACATTTCTGGCAGCACCACCAGTTGGGTTTTCCCTTTTACGCTTTTAATTTTTTCTTCCAGCAATTGCAGGTTGGTGTGTTTATCCTCCCAATGCAAATGTGTTTGAACAATGGTAACCGTTAATGCACTCATAGTTGTTTTTTGTAACCGGCATTGGTAACTCCGGTGTGGCAGTTGTTGCGTCGCACACTTGTGCTGTTATGCACCACTGAACTGTAAAGTTCGTAACTAATTCTTAACTGCAAAAGGCAATGCTTTGCCGGTTTTTAAATGATGCCAGTAACCGGTAATGGTATTATTACTGTAAGTGCCGGTAAATAATTCTGCAACCTCCTCTGCACATTGCAGCGATAATTGATTGTTTGTAAAAGTGCCGTTACATTCAATACCAATACCCTGGCTGGTATAGTAATACATACCGTGGCAGGATCCATCTTCCCAAACCTCAAACTGCAAAACAATACCCAGTTTGTTGTTAATGGTGCCATAAAAAGGTTTATTAATACCACTCAAAACCGGCTTATCATTGTTTAATCCCAATACAGACCTGCCATTACTACTCAACCAGGGCAGTAGTTTTTTTAAAGAAAGTTTTACGGTAAGGTTTGCTTCAAAATTCATTACCACATGCGGAAAACAAGGCTCATGAAAAAATAAAATACTGTCATTTTGTAAAACAAAACTCAATAGATTTTGCTCTTTATTACAATCATTCAATGTATTTCTTATGTAATCTAAATCATCTTCAGCAATACTATCTGCTGCGTACGATGCTACATGCTCTTTAATTAAAGCGACACGTTGGTCTTGCAGATATACATTCAATTTTTGTAATCCTTCTTTATCAAATAAGTCGTTTAAATAAATTAGCTCACCAGTTAGTGTATAAAAATTAAAACAGGTTGAAAACTGATCTGGATAAGCTCCCATTGTTTCTGTTGTTGTAGTAATTGATAAGTACTTTAGATTATTGCTGTAAACAAAGTAGTTTATACTGGTAAACCCAGAATTTGACTCTGAAAAAACAACCCTGTTAAATAAACTGCCTACCGGTGTTTTTTTTGTAGTATTTAACAGAAGGTGGCTTTGCATATAATTATTCATACGCTGCACGGCCTGTGTATTGCCCCGTACCAGCGGAAACTGAAACCGCTCTTTAACCTTGTTTTCTTTGGCGGTTAAATTGGTTACCTGTAATTGCGATTGCACAGTGTATGCCGCTATTAGTAACCATGCAACAAGGGCTGTTTTAATCATAAATAATTCAACTTAATTTTTGTAACTGCTCCCTTACCCACTCGGCTTCATAGCCTTTTTGCAAAAGATAGTCCTGTGTTTTTTTCATTTTTACAAACCGGTTTTTTTCGCCTTTCAGGTTGTTCCATTTGGTGGTGGCCAGTTGCTGCAGGGTGGCGAAGTAGTCATCATCGGGCAGTTCTTTTAATGCTTTTTTTATGCAGTAAGCGCTTACTTTTTTCAGCTTCAGTTCGTAGGTAATTTTTACTTTGCCCCACTGCTTCATTCTAAATTTACCGCCGGCATATTGTTTGGCAAAGCGTTCTTCATTCAGGTAGTCTTCTTCTATCAGTTGAGAAATGCTTTCTTCCACCTGTTGCTGGTGCAGGCCATAACTGTATAATTTATCTTTTACTTCCTGGTGGCAGCGCTCCTGGTAAGCGCAGAACTGCCGCAGTTTTTGCAAGGCCTGTTCTTTAGTAAGGGTTTTGGTAAAAGCCATTGCTCAAATATACTGCGCCCTGGTTTATTTTGATGAAGTGGGTTACTGCCGTTGAACCGAGCGTGGCAACGGCTGCCCCACCGGAGCGCTGCGGCCGGTAACCATAAAAAAAAGACAGCCGTTATGGCTGTCTTTTTTTTAAATGCGTATATTGTTTATACCTGTGTTTTTAATGTGTCTTTTAAACCGCTGGTGGCTTTTTCAACCACTTTTTTGGCAGCGGGCTGGTATAATATTTTAACCGGCACGTTTTGATTGTTTATTTGCAAAATGCCGGTAGCCTCCAACAAATTAAGGCCTTTGTTTTGCACGGCGCTGCGGTTGCGTATATTACTGCGTGATGTGCTGATGCCTGCTTTTTGAACCGGCGTATCGTTTACGCTGCCATCGGCTGCTATTGTAATAGCATCGGTACAAGCGGTGGTTAAATCGGTTTCATAAACACCATCGCCATCCAGGTCTCCTTCAATTACAATACTTATATAATTGCCGCGGTTGCTGCGCACGGTGTTATTGTTTTGCGCACGGGTGGCAGGCGCATCTTCCGTACCACTGGTGGCAGCTTTTACTTTCTCGCCAAAGGTGGCGCCCTGTGTTACTCTTGGTGGTGTTGTTTTATTAATGGTGGGTGGTATATCTTTTAAATTAGACTCGGTAGTGTTTATGTTTGTTGCCAGATCAGTTGCGCCAACTATCAATAAAGTTTCATCACTTATTATATAATTGGTTTGCGCCGTAATGGTATAGTTGCCGGCTTGCCAATCCATAAATTCAAATTCTCCGTAAGCATTTGTGGTGGTGGTTCTCATTTGTCCGCCGGGGTTTTTACCGCCTTTTACAATAATGCCCCCAATAGGTTGCCCGGCTCTTACTGCAGCGGATAGAATAGCTCCGCCGGGTAATGCGCCACCCACTAATAAATCAGCAGCGCCATCTCCATCTACATCTCCGGTTGCTACCGCCAGTTGTTTTATATTGGAACGGGAGGTATTAACCAGACGGTCGTTAGATTGGTTTGATTTTGTTTTGGTTTTAATGAGTGCCGCCGCTTTTTCTGCACTGCCGGTATCGGTTAAAACTTCAAGGCTCCAATAGTCGGCCGCAGCTGTTAACTGGCCGGCAATATCTGAAGCGGTATTAACCACGGCCTGATAATTTTTTTGCGTGGTTAGTGTGCCATTTAATTTTAACAGGTATTGGTTATCGGGCACATTGGCAAAAAAGAAATCGCCACAGCTACCGGTGATGGTGGTGGCCACAATATTATCATCGGCATCTACTAATTGTACGGTAACGCCACTGATGCCATCACAATCATTATCGGGGCCGGTGGCTCTTTTGTTGCCTTCATACAAAGGGTTATTGCCGTGGTTGCCTTTATCGTTATACAATGGGTTGGAGGCGATGGTAGCAGCGCCACTGTTAAGGTTCGTACCATCTCCATCAAAATATAAAGGTTGATATTGCCTGCGGCCGGTGGCCATGCCCGTGCCTCTGTCTCTTGAGCGTTTACCGGTAGCTATACCACTGCCGGCTTCTCTGCTGTAAAAATTAGTATTAAATGCAGCACCACCTAATGAATTATTTATGCTTCTGCCGGTGGCGGCATAGCTGGCGGCAGCAGCGCCACCACCGGATCCTTTCAGAGAACTTACATTGGTTACAATTGCATTGTTATTGGGTTGCTGACTGCATACCAGGCGGCCTGCAATAATATTTCTTGCAGCAATATCGCGGTGCACTATTGGTTGTGCATGTAAACCCGCATTTACTTTTTCTCCAAATGTGGCACCCTGTGTTTGTTTGGGTGTGGTAAGATTGGTAGACATGCGGGGACCCATCATTCCATCCAGCTTTGCTTTGTAAGCAGCGGCATCATCGGGGCAGGCAAAAGTTATTTCTTCCACTGTACCATTAGGGGCGGTGGTTTTAGCAATTACAGTACCACAGGCAGCAGCGGTCAAATTTCCATACACCGGTTTACCCGGCTGGTAGGTTTTACCACTGGCTTGTCCGCTGGCAGCATCTCTGGGGGCTACCCATTCAGTTGTGGTGGTAGCACCGTTTTCATCAATCGTAATAAGACTGTATTGTCTTTTACCCGTTGGTAATCCACTGGCAGCATCACGCGGACTAACTATTCGTTTACCACTGGCTTGTCCGCTGGCCGGGTCTCTGGGAGAAAAAATTCTTTTGCCGGTTGGTAAACCGCTGGCAGCATCTCTGGGGCTAACAATAGCTTGCTCCACTTCAATTTCTTCTATAATAATTTCTCTTTTGTTTACTGTGGGTAATACTCTTTTGCCCGAAGCCTGACCGGTTGCCACATCTCTGGGGCTAACAATGCCGGCACTTTCTATTACTTCTCCTGTAGCTTCATCTACAAAAACAATGGGTGTGTGCTGGCGTTTGCCGGTGGGTAAGCCACTGGCGGCGTCTCTTGGGCTAATGATGCTGTTTAGATGCACCCCTGGTTCGTCAATAGCAATTTCTCTTTTATTTACAGTGGGTAAAACACGGCTGTTATTAAATGTTTTTACAATACCCACACCGGCCGTAAATAAATTTAGTTTACGGCTTTGCTCACGGGCCACATCAATACCGTTTTGTATATCTACAATGCGTATAACAGATTTTGATTGCAGATAATCGGTGTTTACCGTAAAGCGCAGGGTTTTACTAAGCGGGTATGCTATATGCAGGTTGCCGTTAAAGCCGGGAAAGAAATTTTTACTACCCCCATCAAAACGATACAAGGCTCTTGCTGCACCATTCTGTTGTATGGTTACACCACCGGGGTCGCTTATAAAAAAGCCGCCTTGTAAAGAAGCGCCAACACTTACCTGCCGGCCCCATTGAAAACTGGGCCCAAACATCAAATAAGTATTAAAGGGGTTGCTGGTGTTTACCTGCAACTGATCGGTGGGATATTTACGTTCGCTGATGAAAGTATTAAGCGCCGTTTTATTAATACTGCCGGGTATAATACCACTGCTAAACCCCAGGCCTACATTACCAAAACTATAATTGCCTGCCAATTTTGTTGCCATACTATTACCTCTGAAAAGCGTTGCTTCATTGGTTTTTGTGGCAAAGGCCGCACCGGTGTTCATTCCAAAACTCCAGGCACTGCGGCTGGCGGTTTTATTAGAGCGGGATGAGTTGTGGTCTTGCACTTTATTTTGGGCCAGGCAGGTGCTGCCGGCAAATACTAAGACAAAAAAAGCAATCGGCTTCATATTAAAATTGGATTTTGGTAAGTGGAGCAGGATAGGACCTAACTGACTTACAACGTGTAAACCCCTTTATTATTATAAGTTTTAACTGTGTAGCCAGCTTTGGAAGTGCTATTGGGCAGCCGTTGCGTCGCACACTTCGGCATTTGAGATTTAAAATTTAAATCTCAAATTAAAAATATGCGGCTGAAGTGTGCGACGCAACGATGTTTAACCGGAGTTACCAATGCTGGCACCAAAACAAAAAATGGTACAAAGTGCAAGTAGTATCTTTGTTGGCTATGTATTACATTGTTTATGGTTTTTTATACCTGCTATCGTTACTCCCTTTTTGGGTATTGCATGGCATCAGCAGCCTGGTGTATTTTTTTCTGTACCGCGTATTTGGCTATCGTAAAAAAGTGGTAATGGCAAACTTGTTACTGGCTTTTCCGGAGAAGACGGAGGCTGAAAGAGACGCCATTGCTGCAAAATTTTACCAGCACCTGTGCGATACTTTTTTAGAAACCATTAAGCTGCTTTCTATTTCGGGCAAAGAACTGAAGCGCCGTTTTGAAGTAAATGAGGAAGGGTTGGAAGCGGCCTATGCTGCAAACAAAGTGGTGTATGTATACGGCATGCATAATTTTAATTGGGAGCTGGCACAGCAGGGAATATCGCAAATAGCCCGCTATCCTTATGTGGCTATATACATGCCACTTTCTAACGCTGTTATGGAGCGGTTGATAAAAAAATTGCGTGGCCGTTTTGGTTCTATATTGATACCGGCTACCGATTTTAAAACGCATTATCTTAAATACAATAAAGACCCGCATATGTTAATATCGGGTTTTGATCAAAGTCCGGGTACGGGCGACAAAGCCTATTGGATGCAGTTTTTTAACCACCCCACCGGTTTTGTAAAAGGAGGCGAAAAGGGTGCCCGTATTAACCGGGCAGCCGTGGTATTTTTGCATTTTTACCCCAAGCGCCGTGGCTATTATAAACTGGAAACGCATTTTGTAACTGCTGATGCCCGTAGTTTAGAAGATGGTGCTTTAACCTTGCAGTATGCCCGTTATATAGAAACCTGTGTGCGCCACCAGCCTGCTAATTATTTATGGAGCCACCGCCGCTGGAAACTGCCCTGGAAACCGGAGTATAAAGAATTATGGATAGATGAAAAAGCCTTGCCTCCTGCAGAAGGAGCGCAGTAAATAAAAGTCCGGCCACTGCGGCCGGACTTTATTGTTTAATGGTTATTGGTAACTGCTGGTGGCAAAGATGGTGGATGCTGTATGTATGGGCAACCGTGCTATTGCCGGAATGGCTACGGTGTTTTAACGGTTTTTGTAGAATTAATAGCGGTTTACTACGAAAGCCGTTGGGGCGAAAGAATTAATGGGTTAGTTTTAGAGACACTAATTTTTAAACCCCTAAATTTTAACTGTTATGCCCAAAAAAATTGTAATTGATGATGTGGTAGTTTTAAATTCAAAACAAGAATTTCAAATGGCACCCGTAGCCTTTAGTTTAAACGAAGACTCTAAAGTATCTGGGTATGGTAATTTTGTAAGAACAGATGCGGCTGAAAAAATGATAAATGATTATGTGTACACAAATGAAATGATTTATGCAGCTATTGAAGAAGCCCTATCCATTCTTAACCAACTTCCGGTTGGTCAATCAAGAATTTCTAACTGTATCACTCTGCTAACAGCAGCAAAAAATGTAATGGCCCCAACCAATGATGTTGTTTCTGGTGTTTATGGTAAAGAACTATTACAAACGCTGTTAAGCAGGGACGGGTGTGAAGGATTGAGATACACTTGCTGTAGATATAAAGGTAAAAGTTCAATTGTTTTTACTCCAGTAGATAAAGATGGAGAAAATAAAAAGGATAAAGATTACTACGACAATAAAATTTCAATTGAAGATACTGACCCAAAGGGTGAAATTAAAATGTTGGAAATTACAAGAGGAGAGCTTGTAGAAAGTCTAAAAAACAACACTCCCACTAGTGAAGTAACTGAATTCTTGCCTTCTGTAAAAGTTCCTAATTGGGGCAAAGAGCTTTTACAAAGAGCAGCTAAATGACCGTTGATGTTTACAATAGGCGAAATCATATACTACTTTATACTATTAAGCTGTGCTATGCTTTCATTTAATCATAGCAATAAGCTAATTAATGGAATTAATTTTTTGAGATTCGCTTTAACTGTAGCTTTTATTTCAGAATTTATAAATGAATTTGTTACTTATTACTTTATAGAAAAATCATCCATAATTTCAAACCTATATCTTCCGGTAGAGCACATTTGTTACACAGGGTTTTTAATCAAAAACACCTCTGATAAATGGCAAAAAAAAATTATGAAGGCCGTTGGATGTTTTTTTGTATTGTTTACTTTGTGGTTCAGTTTTTCATATAAGAAAAGTATTGAGTATCCTGGGCTGCAGTATAACGTTAATTGCGTAATTCTACTTATTTGGATTAGTATAAAAATGCTAAAACTAGAGGTCACTACAACAATTAAAATTACTGCATCTCCAATTTTTTGGCTGCTAAGCGGCTTGCTATTATTTTATTCAGGAGTATTCTTTTTTAATGGTTCATATGGTTACATAAAACATCAAAACCCGGAATTAGCAAAAGACTTACGAGAAGGACTTAACTTAACATTAAATTATTTATTTTATTTATTCTGGATATACTCATTTTTATGTTCAATTCGATTACAGAAGTTGTCTACACAGCAATCGCAGGCGTCTTATTGATGCTTTTTTTGACAAGCTTAATTATTATATCTGTTGTCAGGTACAATAATCGTTTGAGCAAACACCTCCAGGAAACCCAACTCCTCCAAACCCAATTCTCTCAAACCCTGTTGCAAACCCAGTTAGAAATACAGGAGCAGACCCTAAAAAATATTTCGCAGGAAATACATGACAATATCGGGCAGGTACTCAGCCTGGCCAAACTCAACATCAATACCATGAGCGGCGCCAGCACCGAAGTGCTGGAAGAAAAAATAAGCACCAGTAAAGAACTCATCAGCAAAGCCATACAAGACCTGCGGGATCTGAGCCGCAGCCTCAATACCGATTATATTATTGAAGTGGGCCTGCTGCGTGCCGTAGAGTATGAAATGGAGCTGATGAATAAAGCCGGCGTATGCACCACACAGCTTACCACACACGGCAGCTGCTATCGCTTAGATGCCAATAAAGAACTCATCATCTTCAGAATTGTGCAGGAAGTGTTTCATAATATTATTAAACATGCACATGCCAAACACATCACCACCAGCGTGCATTTTACACCCACTATTTTTGAAATGGTGATTACCGATGATGGTATTGGTTTTGATGCCAGCACCATCACCCATCAAACCGGCAAAGGCCTTGGCCTAAGCAATATGCATAACCGCGCCACACTGATTGGCGGGCAATTTCATTTAACCAGCACCCTGCAGCAAGGCACCACGGTGGTTATAGCCCTGCCTGTATCAACCCATAAAACAGTTTAACCATGCAAACTCCTGTAAAAGTAGCTCTGGCCGATGATCATGTGTTATTACGCAATGGCCTGGCTAACCTTATAAAAAGTTTTGGCAATTATGAAGTGTTGTTTGAAGCCAACAACGGGGCACATCTGATAGAGCAATTAAACACGGGCAATCCGCCACAGATTGTTTTAATGGATATTAATATGCCCGAAAAAGATGGCTACGAAACCACCTTGTGGCTTAAAAACAATCACCCTTTCATTAACGTGCTGGCGCTTTCTATGTACGATAATGAAAATGCCATCATCCGCATGTTTAAAGCTGGTGCTAAAGGCTATATTCTTAAAGACTCCGACCCCTCTGAATTAAAAGCGGCGCTGGATGCTATCAGCAGCAAAGGATTTTATTATTCAGAAATGGTTACCGGGCGCCTCATTCATTCTATTAATAAGCTGGATGATGATGACAGTGTGGTAAAAAGTATTACACAACTAAACGACCGCGAAACTGAATTTTTAAAACTGGCCTGTACCGAAATGACCTATAAAGAAATTGCCGATAAAATGTTTTTAAGTCCCCGCACCATTGATGGCTACCGCGATGCGCTGTTTGAAAAACTAAATTGTAAAACAAGAGTAGGGCTGGTAATGTATGCTATTAAAAATGGTATTGTAGCCGTATAGTTTTTGTAA
>JANRMC010000043.1:0-2696 GCA_033761915.1 Flavihumibacter sp. | reverse complement strand
GCTGGGAAACGCTTACTGAGAAAACCGTGAAGCTGAAAGTAAAAGTAGCAGGGGTGGTTATTTCTGTAAAGCGCAAAATATATGAAAGTAAATACGGACCCACATACATTGCAGGTAACGGCACTTTTAGTATTCGCACCGGGGCTTTATTTACTATAAAGGGGTTGGAGCAATGGTACTATATGAACAAAGCCCGCAACTTTACTGAGTTTTATAAGGCTTTACAAATGCAGGGCATACCCGGCTACAATGTGGTGTATGCAGATAAGTATGATACCATTTATTACCTTAGCAACGGGCTGATGCCTTACCGCAATGCAAAATATTTATGGAACAGTACCGTACGTGGCAATACATCAGAAACTTTATGGAAAACATTTCATCCGGTTGAAGAACTGCCGCAAGTTTTAAATCCGCCTGCCGGTTATTTATTTAACAGCAACCATACACCCTATAATGCCACTGCCCCTGCTAACAATATTAAAGCCGGTAATTATGATGCCACCATGGGTTATGAAACGCATGATAATAACCGCAGCATTCGCTTTATGCAATTGCTGGAAGGAAAAGAGAAAATAAGTTACGAAGACTTTAAACGCATTAAATACGATTTACAATTGCCACAGCAATTAGCTTATACCATTAACAGCGATAGTTTGTTTTTACTGAATGCCACTGCTTATACAGATATTGCCGAAGAAATTAACCTGCTTACTAATTGGAACCGTACAGCAACAATTGACAATACAGCAGCTACATTGTTTGCAGTTATTTATTATTATGTAGTCAATCAATCTAAAACAGAATGGGCCGGCATACGGGTACTAAATAAAGAACAGGCTGTAACCTGCATCCGCTATGCAAAAAATTATCTACTGCAATATTTTGGCACTGCAAAAGTGCCCCTGGGTCAATACCAGTTATTGGTTCGTGGTAATAAAACCATTGGCTTGCCCGGCCTGCCCGATGTAATTGCTTCTATGGAAAGCGAGCCTTATAAAGATGGACGGGTTAGGGGCCGGCAGGGAGAATCGTATATAGAACTGGTACGTTTTACCAAAGATGGTCCGCAAATAGAAAGCATTAACTGCTATGGGGCCAGTAATAACCCGGCCAGCAAACATTATAGCGATCAGATGGAGCTTTTTGTAGAACAAAAAACAAAACCCATGAGTTTGGATAAAGCAACTGTTTATAAAATGGCTGCTTCAATATATCACCCGCAGTAAAATAAAAAGCAAGCACTTATTTTTTTACATATACCAGGTATTCCCACGGGCGCAGTGCAAAATATTTTTCTTTGCTAAAGTCAGTTTCGTTGCCACTAAACAGGTTGGTAAATTTTCCCTGCAGCCGCTCGTCAGTAATAGCAAAAAAAGATTTATCGCCCTCGCTCATGTTTAATAACACCAGCACTTCGCGGTCGCCTTTTTTGCGCAGGTAATTTAATACAAATTTATCCGCTTCGTTTTTTAGTATTACAGTTTCCGTACTCTCATCAGCACCCAAAGCCGGGTAAATGCTGTGCAGTTTCAGCAGGCGTTTGTAAAAATCATGCAGTTCATAACGGCCATTCCATTCAATAACATCTTTATCAAAAAACTTCAGGCGTTTGTGGTTGGGCATTTCCTGGCCACTGTATAGCATGGGTATGCCTTGCCAGGTACAATTAAAAACAGCTAATAGTTTTACGGCATCACCATATTTTTCAAACTCGGTGCCTGTCCAGCTGTTTTCATCGTGGTTGCTGGTAAAAAATACACGTTGTGCCTGAGGCGGAAATTCAGTTTTATATCTGTCCAACACCTGCATTAACTGCTGCAGATTAATATGCTTCCGGTAAAATTGCATGCTCTCGTGCATCCAATGCCAGGTATAAGTAGCATCAAATGCTTCGTGGTAATGCGCTTCTTCGCATTCTGCCAGCCAGAATAATTTTTTTATACTGTCTAAATGTGTACGGGCCTGTTTCCAAAAATCTAAAGTCACCAGGTGTGCCATATCGCATCTGAAACCATCAATATTACATTCACGCACCCAAAATTCCATGGCGGCAATCATGGCTAGGCGCATGCGTTTATTGGTAAAATCCAGTTTAATGGTGTCTTCCCAGTTTTCTACCGGGGGCACAAACTGGCCTTTGTCGTTTTGTACAAAAAAATCCGGATTACTGATGGTCCATTCATGATCCCATCCCGTGTGGTTGGCCACCCAATCTATAATCACTTTAAAACCCAGGCGGTGGGCTTCTTCCACCAGTTTTTTAAAATCTTTTACACTCCCAAATTCTTTATTGGTATCGGTATAGCTGCTGCAGGCATAATAACTGCCCAGGGTGCCTTTACGGTTTAAAACACTAATGGGCGTAATGGGCATAAACCAAAGCGTTTCCACGCCCATATCCCGCAGTCGGTACAGTTCTTTACTAAACGCCACAAAAGTTCCTTCTGTGGTATACTGCCGCAGGTTTACTTCATAAATATTCGTATGTACGCTCCAGCTTACTGGCGTAAAAAATGATCTCATAGTAAATGATTGATTCAAAAATAAGGCAGGCGTCGTTAAAGAAGTAGCACAAGATAGTATTTTTTAGGTAGCCAGCTTTTGCAGCACTGTTCAGCAGCCGTTGCGTCGCACACATAACCAGTTTAAAATTTTATTTTTAATATTTTAAAAATAAAAAATAAAAAAAACAA
>JANRMC010000042.1:0-12275 GCA_033761915.1 Flavihumibacter sp. | reverse complement strand
AGATAAATTATTTGTACCTGTAAAGCAGTTTAAAAAAATGACCACAGTAAATGCGCATGCCTGTTTGCAAACCGGTAAAGCAGATGCCTGCTGTGAAAAGGCGGGGGTTGATAAGAATACCCGTATCTATCATGTAACTATTTAAAGTTTAAATTTTATGAACCGATTGGTTTTTGTATTACTGTTTAGTTTATTAAGTGCGGTATCATGGGCACAACCAGCCATTGGCAATGCCGTACCCGATATAAAACTGAAAGACAGCAATGGAAATTTTGTGAGCCTTTCTTCTTTAAAAGGTAAAGTGGTGCTGTTAGATTTTTGGGCCAGTTGGTGTGGCCCCTGCCGCAAAAGCAATAAGCAACTGGTAAAACTATACCCTGGTTTAAAGGCAAAAGGTTTTGAAATTTACAGTGTAAGCATTGATCAGTATGCCGCTGACTGGAAAGCAGCCGTAAAGCAGGATAATATTCCCTGGTTGCAGGTTATAGAAACCGGCGGTTGGGATGCTCCGTCTTTACAGGTATGGAATCTGCAGCAAATACCCACTACCTATTTAATTAATAAAGAAGGCAAAATTGTAGCAAGAGATTTAGAAGGGCCGGCATTAATTAAACGGGTAAATAAATTGGTGAAAGAATAATTGGCTGAATAGTCATTTACTGTTGCAGTGTGCGACGCAAGATAAGCCGATAGTAGTACAAAAGCTGGTCTCCAAAACTAAACCATGAAACAATTACTGTTTACTATATTTTTTTTAGTGGCTTGCCTATATATACAAGCTCAGGAACTATATATGTTTAGTGAGCCGGCGTCTAACATGCCGGCAAAATCTTTAACGGTTGATTTAAACTGGCGCAGCCCGGTTAGTAAAAGCAATAATTATTTTAAGCAGCGCTTTATGCCCGAGTTGCATTTTGGTATTTCTAAAAAACTGATGCTGATGGCTAGCACCACCTTTTCTGATTTTTATAGCAGTAAACAGCGGTGGGAGTCGGTGAAAGGGTATGCAAAATGGCGGTTTTATTCGCAGGATGATATACATAGCCATTTCAGGATGGCTGCTTTTGCAGAAGCTGCTTATACCCGCAACCCATTTATTTATGATGAGTTGAATTTAGATGGTGATAATGATGGTGTGCAGGCGGGTATTGTGGCTACCAAACTGCAGCATAAACTGGCGGTTTCTGCAACAGTGGGGGTATTAAAAGCTATTGCAGACAGAAATAAGCATGTGCACGGGGATGGCCATGCTCTGGAAGCGCTGAACTATTCTCTGGCAGCAGGTTACCTGCTTTTTCCAAAGTCCTACGAGAACTATAAACAAACCAACCTGAACCTGTATTTTGAATTAATTGGTATGCGTGGCATAGGTGGTAAAGATTATATGCTGGATGCCGCACCTGCGCTTCAATTAATATTCAACAGTAATTTTAAAGTAAATGTGGGCGCCCGCTTTCAGCTGGCCAGCAATATGATACGGGTGGGAGAAAACAATTATTTTATAACTCTGGAACGCACTTTTCTGAACGCCTTTAAGTAAACCGATTATCAACTTAAATAACTAAGACCACCGGAAGGTGGTTTTTTTATTTAAAAAAGCTATATTTGTCTAAACATAAATTTAGACAAGACTAAAAATATATTTACACAACCTTAATTATGAAGTATTTTTTAATACTAATGCTGCTGTTGCAGGGGATGTTTTTGCAGGCACAGGTAAGCGGTAAAGTAGTTGACCGGCAAAGTGGCGAGCCCTTGGTCGGTGCCGTGGTTTCCTATAATAATCAGCAGCAGCTAACCACCAGTCAGGGGGCATTTAATTTTCAACAGCCCGCAGGTGCTTTTTTAATATGCAACTATGCTGGCTTTGAAACAGATACAATAAAGATTGTTGCAACCGGTTTTATATTGGTGCAACTAAAAGCCAGTGCAAAATCTTTATCAGATGTGGTGGTAACAGGCACACTAAAAACGGTAAAAAGAACAGAAAGTCCAGTACCGGTAGAAATATATACACCCGCATTTTTTAAAAAGAATCCTTCACCGGCATTGTTTGATGCCTTGCAATTGGTAAATGGTGTGCGGCCGCAATTAAACTGCAATGTTTGTAATACCGGAGATATTCATATTAATGGTCTTGAGGGTCCGTATACGATGGTGTTAATAGATGGTATGCCCATTGTTAGCAGTTTGGCCAGTGTGTATGGTTTATTTGGTATACCCAATGCCTTGGTAGAAAGAGTAGAAGTGGTAAAAGGCCCGGCTTCTTCTTTATATGGCTCAGAGGCAATTGGTGGGCTTATTAATATTATTACTAAAAATCCATTAAAGGCGCCATTATTAACGGCAGATGTAATGACCACATCGTGGCAAGAAATAAATACCGAATTGGGTATAAAGTATAACATCGGCAAAAAAACAACAGCCCTGCTTGGTTTAAGTTATTTTAACTATACCCAACCAATAGATAAAAACAAAGACCTGTTTACCGATGTTACTTTGCAAAACCGGTTGGCTGTTTTTAATAAATATAACTGGCAGCGTAAAGAAAACCGACAGGCTTCATTGGCGGCACGTTTTATTTATGAAAACCGTTGGGGTGGAGAAATGCGTTGGAATAAACAGTTCAGGGGTGGAGACAGTGTGTATGGAGAAAGTATAACCACCCGACGTTTAGAATTAGTGGGCAATTACCAGTTACCCACCAAAGAAAAATTATTGCTGGGTTATTCTTTTAATGCACATAGTCAGCGCTCTGCCTACGGCTCTACTATTTTTAATGCTAACCAGTATATTGGTTTTGCACAATTAACCTGGGATAAAACCACCCGCCACCACGATTGGTTGGCTGGCACCGTTATCCGCTATACGAATTATGATGATAATACACCCGCCACACAAAATATAAACCAGCGTAACAAACCCGATAAAATATTGTTACCCGGTATTTTTTTACAGGATGAATTAAAACTATCATCCAAACAAAAATTATTATTAGGCATCCGTTACGATCACCACAAAAAACACGGCGCCATTATAACACCCAGAGCCGCTTACAAGTATAGTTTTAATACCAACACAATGCTGCGCCTGAATGCAGGTACCGGTTTCAGAACGGTAAATTTGTTTACAGAAGACCATGCTGCGTTAACCGGTGCCAGAACAGTAGTTATAAAATCTGCATTAAAACCAGAAAGAAGTTATAATGCTAATATTAATGTGTTGCATAAAATAAACACAGCAGGTATGTGGTTAACCACAGAGTTAACAGCATGGTACACCCATTTCACCAATCGTATTTTGCCCGATTATACCACCAATGCCAACCAGATAATTTATGCCAACCTGCAGGGCTATTCAATTTCTAAAGGTGCCAGCATGAATGCAGAGTTTGGGTTTACCAATTCGCTGCGCGGCCATTTAGGTATAACGTTGCAGGATGTTTCTGTAACCGATAAATCTACCGGCAAAAAAATACGCAACCGCCAATTATTGACAGAGCGGCTCAGCAGCACCTGGTCTTTATCGTACAGCTTTGCAAAAACAAACTGGGTATTAGATTATACGGGGGCCTTGTATGGTAAAATGTTGTTGCCCTTATTATCTGCCACCGACCCGCGCCTGCCACAATCGCCGGTGTGGAGCATTCAAAATATTCAACTCACCAAAAAGTTTAAAAATGGTTTTGAAGCTTATGGCGGGGTAAAAAACTTTTTAAACTTTACACCGGTTAAAGGCAACCCGTTTATCATTGCACGTACGCAAGATCCGTTTGACAAACAGGTGCAGTTTGATAATAACGGACAAGTGGTGGCTACCCCGCAAAACCCTTATGCACTCACCTTCGATCCTAATTATGTGTATGCACCCAACCAGGGCCGTCGTTTGTTTATCGGGCTTCGTGTAACAGTAAAATAAATAGGTTGTTTCCGGCCGCAGTATTTCATAGCAGCATCGTTGCGTCGCACCTGTCAACGGCAACGCATCTGGCATCAATGATGCAATTGCATCTAACATTCCGCAAAGGGGCCTAATAGCTAAATAAAAAAGAAGAGGAGATGTTTATCTTAAATCATCCCTCGCCGGACTAAAAAAGTCTATAATGTAACAGTCGGTTACCGCGTATGCATTATGCGGCGTATTGGATGGTATTACAAAAATACTGCCTGCAGTAAGTGTATACTGCTGGCCACCAATTTCCATTTCAAGTATGCCTTCCACAATATGTGTTACCTGTTCGTGTACGTGGTGGTGCAGCGGCACACGATGCCCTTGTTTGGCTCTTACAAAAGAAACACTGGTGCTGGCACCATGCACAACCTGCGCACTAAAACCGGGTGCTAATTCTCTGCTGGGAAGATTATTTACAAACTCCATATTAATTTTTATTATCGTTCAAAATAAGCTACAGTACCGCCCACCCATTCTTTGTCTTTGTTGTAGCGTACCCCAATCATTTTTCCTTTGCTCAGGCGGGCCAGGTTAATGGCTGCCTGTGGTCTTGCCCAGCCATCCTGCCAAATATACATCATGCGTATTTCTGCCTTAGCGGGTTCATCGGGTGTTTTTATAACTGCGGCATATTTTACTTTGCGCTGCAGTATCCAGTTTTCGGGGTCTTTAATGTTTTCTATGTCTGCTGGTGTTACATCTATTACCACTCCCTGGCCGGCAAAAGAAAACAACGGTTTTAATACAAAATCTTCCAGGTTGCCGGGCATTTGTGTTACCTCGTTTAAAAACCAGGTTTGTGGCACATAAGGATGATTAATGAAGGGCAATGTAAACTTACTTACCCGGTAAAACCAGTTAGGGTGGGGTAGCCAGGTCACATCCAGGTCTTGTGTAATGTCTACAAAATTTCCAAGGCTGGCTTTGCTGTTGTTCAAGTCATCGAAAATAACACGGTTATAAATTTTAAGTACCCGGGTTTTAATACCGTTGTTCAGGTAAAACAATTGTCTTCCTTCCTGTATCAGTTCTGTAATACAAACGGGTTTTATGCCCAGGTAATCCTGTGTGCAGTAAAAGTCAATTTTTGTTTTTTGTTCGTGTGGTTTTATTTCCAGCAGTATTACATTTTCAACCGGCGTATCTCCAACCAATAATTTTTGTAAAGCCTGCAGGTAGGTTTCTTTGGTATAATTACCCAGGTATTGGCTGTAATTGCCGGGTATGGGAAAATGTTTTTGTTCTACTTCCGGGTAATATACCTGAAAGCCAAAGAGGGTAGGGAAGCCCTGCATTTCTATCAGCTGTGGTTCCAGCACTCCTTCTTCGTTTTCACAAATACCAAAATCAAAACAAAGCATGTGGGGGTGCGGGGCTTCGTTGGGTACAAAATCTTGCGGGGGTATGGCCCGGTTGGTAATGGCCTTAAAAGAATCATCCAGTATAATATCAATAATAGCTTCGCAGGCGTCCGTTATTTTATTACCAAATTCTTTTGAAATAAACACGGGTGTTTCTGCTACTCTGAACTCGATAGCACCGGGATATTTGCTGTGCAGGTCTTTTAAAAATGCCTCATATTGTGCGGTGGTAAAATGGCTGTTAAACGCTTCTCTTAATGCAGGCACCATATTACAATTGTTTTATTGAAGTTACTGTTTGGTTTTATTGCTGCCAACATAAAATTTTATACGCAATACCTTAAATAGTACAGCTATAGCTATTGGTTGGGTGTGGCTTTGTTAGCAGTACCACTGGTTTAAGGGCTGCTATATAAATGCTCAATTTATAATATGCGGTACAAGAGTGCGACGCAACCGTTGCCGGGCATTATTCTGCAGCCGGTTACCCAATTAAAGGCCTTTGCATACAGCGCTCTGGCAAATTTGTACTACCTTCACTTTTTATAATATTTATATATCTGAACATTTTGAGTTTTACTGATTTTAATTTTCATAACGATTTAGCAGAAGGTCTTGCTTCCAGTGGATACAAAGAACCTACCCCGGTGCAACAACAGGTAATTCCTTTAATTATGGCGGGTAAAGATGTAATTGTTTCGGCACAAACCGGTACCGGAAAAACAGCTGCATTTTTATTGCCCCTTATTAATAAGTTATTAATTCATCCGCACGAGGATAGTTATATTAATGTATTAGTTATTGTGCCTACCCGTGAGCTGGCCATACAAATAACCGAGCATCTGGAAGGGCTTTCTTATTTTACTTCTCTTGGTTTTATATCTGTTTACGGTGGGGTGGATGGACAGGCTTTTGTGCAGGAAAAAAATGCATTGAGCAAAGGCGTGGATATTGTGGTGTGCACTCCGGGAAAAATGATAGCGCATATGAATATGGGCTATGTAAAATTAGACCGCCTCAGTTATCTTGTTTTAGACGAAGCCGATCGCATGTTGGATATGGGTTTTGTAGATGATATTATGAAGATAATTGCCAAAGTTCCGGCACAGCGGCAAACCTTATTGTTTTCTGCCACCATGCCCCCTAAAATTAGAGAGCTGGCCAAAAAAATATTGACCAATCCTGAGGAAATAAATATTGCCATTTCTAAACCACCAGAAAAAATTGTGCAGCAGGCTTACGTGGTGTACGACCGGCAAAAGATAAACCTGGTAAAAACCATTTTGCGTAACCCGGCGTATACATCCATTCTCATTTTCTGCTCCCGCAAGCAATTGGTAAAGCAACTTACTATAGAATTAAAGCAAGCCGGTTTTAATGCTTTTGCCATACACAGCGATTTGGAACAAGCCCAACGGGAAGATGTACTGAATAAATATGCTGCCAAACGTTTTCCAATACTGGTGGCTACTGATATTTTATCGAGAGGGATTGATATTGACCATATAGATTTAGTTATTAACTACGAAGTGCCACACGATGGGGAAGATTATGTACACCGTATTGGCCGCACCGCCCGTGCCGCTACTGATGGTACCGCTATAACATTGGTGGGAGAAAGGGAACAATCAAAATTTGCTTCAATAGAACGTTTACTGGGTAAACCGGTACCCAAAGTTGAAGTGCCTCATACGCTGGGTGCCGCACCGGCCTATAACCCTGCTGCAGGAAAGCCCTCAGGCCAGCGAAAGCCGCATTACGGAAAGCGAAATAACCGACCTGCTAAGCAGTAGCCGCTTTTAAAAAGTTTGGCAGAATATGGTTGTAGGTAAATAAAATTTTATCGGGGTCGCCCAGATGTTGTACCATGCTTTGCCATTTTTCAAAACCGTGGTTGTCTATTACAGTTTGCTTTTTATCTTCTCTTTGCAAATACATGCGCATCCCTTCTGCATCGGCCTCCGGGTGAAACTGGGTGCCAATCATATAGTCATTAAAACGCACCGCCATAATAGCTCTTTCCAATGGCACATGCGGCCGGTCTTTTTCTATACATAAAATATGCGCCCCCATTTCTCGCAGGCGCTGGTGGTTGGGTTTTATTACCTGGTAATCTCTGCTGTCAACTGCATAAAACGGGTCTTTCAAGCCGGCAAAAACAGTTTCTTTAGCAGCGCCGTTAATCATATGCACCGGAAAAACACCAAAAGCTGTAGAGCGTCTTTTTTCTACCGTACCAATTTTATAATGGCGGCAGGCTAACTGAAAAGAGTGGCAGATAAAGAAGATGTATTTTTTTTGCGGCTGTGTGGCGTTCCAGTTTTCAATCTGCTGCAGCCAGTTAAAATATACCTGTTCCCAGGCACTGCCTTCACTATCCAGCGGAGAACCGGGCCCACCGCTGCTGATGTAAAAATCAAAACTCAAATCGGGTACTTCGTTTTTTAAACGTACTTCAAACTCAGTAAACGTTAATTGCAGTTGGTTGTATTCGGCGTAGGTATTCAGTATCTCACGCAAACAGCGCATGCCCTGGTTGGGTTGCCCCTCGTATAAATCTAAAATTGCCGCCTTAATAATTTTGCCACTAGCCATGCGCAAAAATAATAAAAAAATAATGCGGGCATTACCTGTAAACAGATAACAACTGTTGATGGATATTAATATTTTGGAACCGGCTTTAGTAACTCCGGTGAAGCATTGTTGCGTCGCACCCTTCAGCTAAAATACAAATGGCATCTGTTATTTATAACAAACAGTTTTTTTTCTATGCAGTGTTATTTACAGTGGCAAAGCGTTGCAGGTATTTGCCAATCATATCAAATTCAATATTAACCGAGTGCCCAGTTTCTAAAAACTGCAGGTTGGTATGTTGCCAGGTGTAGGGTATAATGGCCACAGAAAAACAATCTTTAGTAACATCAAAAGCAGTAAGGCTGATGCCATTAACCGTTACCGACCCTTTTTCAATTACCAGCGCGGCAAAAGCTACCGGAAACTGAAAGCGCAATAGCCAGCTGCCACTCATATCTTTTTTTGAAAGCAAGAAGGCGGTGGTATCTGCATGGCCTTGTACAAAATGCCCGTCCAGGCGGCCATTTAACTCCAGGCAGCGTTCCAGGTTAACAGTATAGCCCGGCTGCCAGAAGCCCAGGTTGGTTTTTTCTAAGGTTTCAGCAATAGCTGTAACCCGGTGTTTATCAGCGGCTATTTCTTCCACCGTGAGGCAAACCCCATTATGCGCCACACTTTGGTCTACTTTTAATTGCCCCGAAATGGCGGAGGATATCCAAAAGCTTTTGTTGGTGCCGCTGGTGGCAGTAGCAGTAACAACACCAGTAGTTTCAATAATTCCTGTAAACATGTGGTAAAATTAAGCGCAAAAAGCATTTGGCTGTTTATCAAATTCACTTATCTTTGCCACCCTTAAAGAATTAAAGGAGGTATATAATTATGTTAATCATCGATTCTAAAGACTGCGAAAACATTGACAAAGCGCTGAAAAAGTATAAGAAGAAATTTGAGAAATCAAAAGTTCTGTTGCAATTAAGAGAGCGCCAATCTTTCACGAAGCCTTCTATTAAGCGTCGTGCTGAGGTGTTAAAGGCAGTGTACAAGCAAAAAATTGCCAGCGGCAAGATTGAAGGATAATTAAGTCCGTTTTTAATCATATTCAGATAGCTGTAAAGTATTGTAACTTTATGGCTATTTTAGTTTATGCATACCTCATACCAGTTATTGCTTCAGTCTTTTTATAATTACCTGCAATTTGAAAAACGATATTCGCAGTACACTCTTATTTCTTACAAAACTGATCTGGAACAGTTTTTTACCTATTTAACCTCGGCTTATGGGGCACCAGAATTGAGTACCATCAAATATTCGCTCATCAGAAGCTGGCTGGCAGAACAAAAAAATGAAGGATTGTCGGCCCGTAGCATCAATCGTAAAATATCGGCCTTAAAATCTTTTTTTAAATACCAGTTGAAAACCGGGGTTATTGCTGCCACCCCCATGACAACGGTTATCACCCCCAAAAATGGTAAGCGTTTGCCCGAGTTTGTGCAGGAAAAAGAAATGGCCGACCTGTTTCAATACATGAGTTTTCCGGATGATTGGAGAGGAAAGACCGACCGGCTGGTATTAGAACTCTTTTATCACTCTGGCATGCGGCTTAGTGAGCTTGTAAATTTGAAGGAAAGCCAGATAGATGCCAGCCGTAACCACATAAAAATACTGGGCAAGGGTAATAAGGAAAGAATAGTGCCGGCGGCCACGGCCCTTACAAAAGCTATTGCTCAGTATATGGCAGACAAGCGCAAAGAATTAGCAAACCCCGACCTTAATTACCTTTTTGTATTGCCCACAGGAAAGAAACTGTATAGTAAGTATGTTTACCTGGCTGTAAAGCAATATCTGGGGCAGGTAACCACATTGAACAAAAAAAGCCCGCATATTTTAAGGCATAGTTTTGCCACCCATTTAACCAATAACGGCGCCAATATAAATGCTGTGAAAGAATTGCTGGGGCATAGCAGTTTGGCCGCTACACAGGTATACACCCATAACTCCATAGAAAAGCTGAAAGAGGCGTATAAAAAGGCGCATCCCAAGGCCTGAAAATTTATAGCAAATACGTATATAATAAGTGTATTTTTTAGCGTTTAATTTTTGGAAAAAGACAACAGATGACTTAACTTGAGAGTAGTTAAAAAGTTACGCCTATGTAATACAATGTCTACATCATTTTAAGTTCTTAATTTATTGTTCACAGTTAAAAAAATGCGATTGTTATGAATGTAAACATCCAAACAGTGCGGTTTGATGCCGATAACAAATTGGTAGAGTATGTAAACCGCAAGTTGCAAAAACTAAGCACCTTTCATGAACGTATTATTAAAGTAGATGTGTTTTTAAAACTAGACAATGTTGTACACAACATTAAAGACAAAATCGCTGAAATAAGGGTGCAGGTTCCCCGCCACGAATTTTTTGTAAAGGCTTCTACAAAATCATTTGAAGAATCTTTTGACACTGCAATAGATTCTATCATAACCCAGATTAAACGAAAAAAAGAAAAAATGGCTGCATAAGCCCAACTTATTAAAGACCCCGAACAGGGGTCTTTTTTTTGCCCCTTGGGTTACATAAAAATGAAAATGGCATTGTATAAAAATGCCTGTATGTTAAAATACCTGTTGCTTTTGCCAGTAATGCTAATGGCCTGCCGGCACCATGCATTAAAAGCGCCTCAGCCCGCAACCGTTGCGCCACGGTCTATAAAAATTATAGTTTTTGGAAAACCTACCCCCCATATTGCGATATTAGAAGCACAATTAGGCCAACTAACTCATGCACCGGTTACCGTGCAAACAGGAAAAGAGCTTCCGGGTTTTGCCTGGTTTGCTCCCCGCAACCGTTATCTGGCAGATAGCCTGTTGGTTTTTTTGCAAAATTTCCGGAAAGAGCCGGGGGCTTATGTTGTGGGGGTTACCACCAAAGATATTTCAATTGGGCCGGGGACCTCTAATTGGGGTATTATGGGATTGGGGTATTGCCCCGGGCAGGTTTGTATACTTTCAGAATACAGGTTAAAGCGAAATGCAAAGGGTGCTTTGCAACAGCAGGAACGGTTGTTACAATTGGCCTTGCATGAGATGGGACATAACTTTAGCTTGCCACATTGCCCCGATACCAATTGTTTAATGGTGTCGGCCAAAGGAAAAATGACATTGGATGGAAATAAGTATTATTGCAGCAAATGCAGTGCTGTATTGACTAAGAAAGGAATTTTGTTGCGCGGCCGGCAGCGGGTGTGAATAATAAGGTGATAAGAACTAAAAAAAAGTATATCCAAAATTTTTGTATTTATTGAATTCCATTACCTTTGCCTTCCCAAAAAATAGGGTAGCTCTTTATTGTCGTTTCCGCTTCTAATTATCCAGCACCTGCGGAAAATGAAAAAACGCCACCTTAGCTCAGCTGGTAGAGCAACTGATTTGTAATCAGTAGGTCGCCAGTTCGATTCTGGCAGGTGGCTCTGTTTTAAGAGTGGGGCAAGTAGCCAAGTGGCCAACGGCAACAGACTGTAAATCTGTCCTCTTCGGAGTTCGGTGGTTCGAATCCATCCTTGCCCACAAACAAATGTGCCAATTTGTAAATATGAAAATGTGCAAATTGAATACACCAGTTGAAAGTTCTTTAGATACATGTGCTGGCTGCTGTGCAGGTGCTTTAGCAAATTTGTACATTAGCAATTTGCACGTTACCAGCGGGAGTAGCTCATTTGGTAGAGCGATAGCCTTCCAAGCTATAGGTGGCGAGTTCGAGCCTCGTCTCCCGCTCTCAAAGAAAAGTTCTTTAAAATAGGTTGATGTGAGTGTTTTCTCACAGAAACTCTACCAGCCGTTGTAGCTCAGTGGTAGAGCACTTCCTTGGTAAGGAAGAGGTCGTGAGTTCAATTCTCATCAACGGCTCAATAACAGTTTAGCGATTTAATCTTCGCCGGGCTGCGTTGAGTTATTAACTAACCGTTGAAGTGTGCGACGCAACAATGCTTAATAGTAGTATTGGTGCCGACTACATAAATAACAATCATTGTAAAACCGCAACTAAAAACAGATAACGATGTCAAAAGAGACCTTTAAGAGGGACAAACCCCACGTTAACGTTGGTACTATCGGTCACGTTGACCATGGTAAAACCACCCTTACTGCTGCTATTACAGAAATCCTTTCTAAAAAGGGTTTGGCACAGGCTAAGAAGTATGATGAAATTGATGGTGCCCCTGAAGAAAAAGAAAGAGGTATCACCATTAACACGGCTCACGTAGAGTATCAGACGGCTAACCGTCACTATGCTCACGTTGACTGTCCTGGTCACGCCGACTATGTGAAGAACATGATTACCGGTGCTGCTCAGATGGATGGTGCTATCCTGGTTGTGGCTGCAACAGATGGTCCG
>JANRMC010000041.1:0-11292 GCA_033761915.1 Flavihumibacter sp. | reverse complement strand
ATCAAAGCAGTACTTATTTAACCGGAGAATCCGTTTTAATACAGGGCATTCCTTCTAATAACGACCACAGCACAGGCCGTTTAATAATAGGAGCCGATAACAAACTGTATTATTCCTGTGGTGATCTTGGTTATAACCAATTTGGTAATAAATGCAATACCATCCGCTCGCAAGATTTACCAAGCGGTTCAGAACTAGCTGCCGAAAATTATTCCAATTACTCAGGTAAAATTTTACGTATCAATATGGATGGAAGTATTCCTTCAGATAATCCAACTTTATCTTCAGTACAAAGTCATATCTATACATTAGGCCATAGAAATCCACAAGGGCTTGTCTGGCAAAAAAATGCTTCCGCAGGGTACACTTATCCATCTTTGGTAAGTAGCGGTAAATTATTCAGCAGTGAACATGGCCCAAGAACGGATGATGAAATCAATATCATTACTTCAGGAAAAAATTATGGCTGGCCCTATATTGCCGGTTTTAATGATAATACCAATTATCAGTATGTAGATTGGTCTTCTTCTGGTAGTTGTGGTTCCACATCCTACAGTGAAAATACCATTCCAGCAGGGGCAACGGTAGTATCAGAAGCTGCTGCACCCGTTAGTGTAACCAGTAATTTTCAGCCACCAATTGGTGCTGTATTCACAGCCTGCAACACTGCACCCAATTGCAATGCAGGAGGCACTAACTGGATGCAGTATCCAACCATTGCACCTTCCAGTATCGATTACTATCATGTAAACGGAGGTGCCGGCATTCCTAATTGGTATCCATCTTTACTGGTACCCACCTTAAGAAGAGGCACATTATACCGCATTAAACTAACCCCAACAGAAGATGGTTTTTTAAGCGATACCATACCCTATTTTTTTACCACCAACCGATACCGAGATATTGCCATTAACCCCGGCGGTAATAAAATTTATATTGTAACAGATAGCATTGGTTCCACCTCGGGCCCCAGCGGTGCTGGCACCAGCACTTTAAGTAACCGCGGAGATATTTTAGTATATACGTATACCGGTGGCGGTCTTAATTACCGCCAGCCGGATTCTGTTGCAAGAAACATACGCAACAATATTATCCGCATCTATCCCAACCCCACAACAGACATCATCAATGTGCAGTTTGATAAAGCATTACACAAACCCATCCGTTACCAATTATACAACGCCGGCGGAGTAATTGCAGCTGAAGGCAGCACCAATAAAGATCAGTTTAGTATTGATGTAAAAAATCAGCCCCGCGGCATCTACATACTTAAAATTTACAATGGCTACAATGTAGAAGTACGCATGGAAAAAATAATTATTCAGTAACAGCCAACCACTAAAAATAAAGCCCCGTTACTACGGGGTTTTGTTTTTTGTTACCAGCAGCAATGCATTGTGCAGCAATTGTTGCGTCGCACACTTGTGCTAAGATAAAAGAGATGAGCAATTATGTTCAGCCTCAAAACTCAATATCCTGCAGCACTATCTATTCTGCAGCACAAGTGTGCGACGCAACGGCTGTTGATAGCAGCACATAGGCTGGCTACAAAAAATACTGACATCTCACTCCCCAAATTCTTTTTTCATTTGTTTTAAACCGTCTGTGGCCAGTTGTAAACCAGCAGCATCTATATTTTTAAAGAAAATAATTCTATCGCCGTATTGGCGGGATAGTGTATTGGTTATTGAATCCATTACCGCTACTGTTTCAAAATGCTGAAACACTTCATCGTCTGCACCGGGCATGCGATGCCCAACAAAAAGTAGGTGTTTAAAACGTAGTGATGGCGGTATCCACAACAGAAAAGAACCATTATCGCTGATAACACGTTTTACAAAAGCCGTATCCGTATTATATAACTGTAAAGAACCGGCCTGCCCATAATGGCGGGCATAAATAACTGTTTGTGCTTTTATAGTATCCGGCAGCTGGTTATATACCCTATACGTTTTAGCCGCCATTTCCTTCCAGCCCAACATATCTGCAAAATCTTGTGGCAGGGCATGGTTTTGCTGGTCTTCCCATTTCAGCAAACCATAGGCTTCCATATTTTTTTCTTTATAAAATGCAGCCAGCTTTTGCGGCGGCCAAATGGGTAACGACATGGGCAATACCACCCAAACAAAAAACACCACCACTACCGCCACAAGCCCCATCAGCCATTGGCGTTTGCCGCTTAGTTGCTGCCAGGCCACGGCCCCTGCCGCCACCAGCATAGGATACACACCCAATGCATAATAACTTTTACCACGACCCAATATTAACAACAGCAGCACCAATACATAAACAAGTGCCAGGTAACGGTATGCTTTATGAACTATTATATATACAAGCCCGGCCAACCATAATACAGCAATGGAAAGATTCATCAGCAACTGATCTTTTAAAAAATCGCCAGGCTTCATAAATTTCAGTTGTGTATCCTGCAACTCTTGCATATGGTGCAGCAAGGGCCAGTTATGGCTGTATTGCCACCACACATTAGGTGCCACCAGCAATAATGCCACCAACAAAGCCACAACTGTTTTTATTTGCAGCAGGCGCTTACGCTGTGGCGTGCACAAAATACCTGCAACAATGGCCACTGCAATAAACAATACCGAATATTTACTGTACCAACCCAATACCAATGCTGCCACCAATGCATAGCAATAATTGTCTTTACCAGTTTGCACCAGCCGTATTAAAAAATACAATGCCAGCGTGCAGCAAAAAAAGTCTAAGAAGTTAGGTTGAAATAAAAAATGTACTCTTAAATACGCCCCGGCAATAATACCCATGCCGGCCAGCAATTGTGCCCACCAGCGGCCACCCATTGCTGCGGCAATTAAACAGGTTACCATTACAGTAAGGGCGCCAAAGAAAACGGTCCACCATTTAATCCAAAACTCAGTGCCACCCAATGCTGCCGAAAGGCGTGCCAGCCATGCAATCAATGGTGGATTTTCCATATAACCCCAGGCCAGGTGTTGCCCCTGCTGGTAATATAAAAACTCATCCCGCTGTAACTCAAATGTGGGGTCTTGCAACAGATAGGGTAAAAGTATTTTTATTAGCATCAGAATCAGAATCAATAACCAACGGGGCTGCTGTGCTTGTAGCATTCAATAATGTTTATTTAAATATACATGAACTTTAAAAGATGACCAATGCATGCACAACTGTTAAACGTATTGCGACGCAACAATGCCACACCGGAGCTTTGCTGCCGGGTACAAAAAACCCCGGCACTGTACCGGGGTTTATACACTAAAAAATATTGTATTAAATCTTTCCTACCATGTCTGCCGGATTTACCCATGCATCAAACTCTTCAGCAGTAACATACCCCAGCTTAATAGCCATTTCTTTTAAGGTAGTACCTTCTTTATGCGCCTTCTGTGCAATTTCAGCTGCTTTGTAGTAACCAATTTTTGTGTTTAAAGAAGTTACCAGCATCAGCGAGTTATCAACATGCTTTTTAATATTTGCTTCAATAGGCGCAATACCCACCGCACATTTATTATTAAAGCTTACGCAACCATCTGCAATTAAACGGGCACTGTGTAAAAAATTATAAATCATTACCGGCTTAAACACATTCAGTTCAAAATGGCCATTGGCACCGCCAATATTTATTGCCACATCATTACCCAATACCTGCGCCGCAATCATAGTTAATGCTTCGCATTGGGTGGGGTTTACTTTACCCGGCATAATAGATGAACCGGGTTCGTTATCGGGTATAAACAATTCTCCAATACCACTGCGCGGGCCCGATGATAACATGCGGATATCGTTTGCAATCTTCATTAAACTAACTGCTACTGTTTTTAAAGCACCATGTGCTTCCACAATAGCATCGTGTGCGGCCAGTGCTTCAAATTTATTTTCTGCAGTAACAAAAGGCAACCCTGTTAATGCTGCAATATGTTTAGCTACGTTTTCAGAATAGTTTTCTGGTGTGTTAATGCCGGTGCCCACAGCGGTACCACCCAATGCCAGTTCACTTAAATGTGCCAGTGTATTTTTAATAGCTTTCAATCCGTGGTTCAGCTGAGATACATAACCGCTAAACTCCTGCCCAACCGTTAATGGCGTGGCATCCATAAAATGGGTGCGGCCAATTTTAACCACCTGCATAAACTCTTTGCTTTTAGCAGCCAGCGTATCCCGCAACAGTTCAATACCCGGTATGGTTTTTTCTACCAAAATTTTATACGCTGCAATGTGCATGGCCGTAGGAAAAGTATCGTTACTGCTCTGCGATTTGTTTACATCATCATTCGGATGTAAAAACTTTTCTTTATCGGTTAACTGCCCGCCATGGAGTACATGCCCGCGATAAGCCACCACTTCATTCACATTCATATTACTTTGCGTGCCACTGCCGGTTTGCCAAACCACCAATGGAAAATATTCATCCAGCTTGCCTTCTAAAATTTCATCACATACTTTACCAATCATCTCGCATTTTTCTTTGGGCAAAACGCCTGCATCAAAATTGGTAAGTGCCGCTGCTTTTTTTAAGTAAGCAAACGCCCTGATGATTTCTTTGGGCATGCGGTTAATATCCTGCGCAATCTGAAAATTTTCAATACTGCGCTGTGTTTGGGCACCGTAAAAAGCATTCACCGGCACTTTTACTTCGCCCATGGTATCTTTTTCTATTCTGTACTCCATATATCTTTTTTTAGAGGCACAAAGGTAATAGCCGCTGCCTGTTTATAAAAAAATAACTGTGGGTGAAGTGTTTTTTATTGGGTAGCCGGCAGCAAAGCCCTGCTCAGCAGCCGTTGCGTCGCACACTGCAGCAGAAGAATAGGTATCAGCTAAAAGACATAGGGCATAAGTCCTTATACCCTATGCCCTATATCTTTTACCATTGTTGCAGTGTGCGACGCAACGACTGTGTAACCGGAGTTACCGCTGCTGGCGCACTAATTATTTGTTTTAGTAACCGTGCCCTGCGGGGTAATGGCAATTTTATTTTCTGCCTGTAAAAAATTTAATAACTGCCATGCCGTGGTTTTATTAATGCCTTTTAATGCCTGCAACACACTGTCTGTGGTTTGTGGCTGTTGCAGCAGTTGCATTATTTTTTGAGTATACTCATTAAACTGCTCCGGACTTAGCGGCAGTGTTTTCTTTTGCTGCAAACACGTATCGCAAACACCACAAGCTGTTATTTCAGCATCTCCAAAATAACGACCAATGAGCTGGCTGCGGCATTGCTGGCTATTGGTTACATAATTTATAAACTGCTGCACCCGTAGTGTGTATTGGCGGCGGCGCTCTTCGTATGCTTTGTTATTAATAGTAAGGTCTTCTGTTTTAATACGCTCTTGCAGCAAAAATAATTGCGGCGTATCTTTTTGTGGTGTGTAGCGCACCATACCATACACATGCAGTTGCTGCAATTGCTGTTTTATGGTATCGGTTTCCATCTTCAGCCAATAGGCTAAAGATTTTTCATTGATGGCTGTTTCCTGATCGTAAATGCCTTCATACGTGCGCAACAGCATTTTAATAATGGGTTCTAACAGCGGGTTATCGTTTTCAAACTGATAGAGTGTTTCTTTATTGCAGGTAAACTGCAATTTAGCTGGTATAAATACCTGTTCATTAAATCCCAGATAATTTTCCTGCTCCAATACTTTTAATGCCGGCAACAGTTCCTGCACATGCAATTGAAACTTTTTGGCACAATCGCCCATATCAAAATTATAATACGCATTTTCAAAAGTGCCGGTGGGTAGCTGCAGGTAGCTTACCACAGACTGGTACACCTGCCGCAGGTATTGCAATGCTGGAAATTTTATAGTTACCTGCTGTAACAACTCCTCCGTTTCGGTTGGATGATACAATAAAACTGCATAAGCTTTGTTACCATCTCTTCCGGCACGGCCTGCTTCCTGGTAATAGTTTTCTAAACTATCGGGCAGGTTATAATGCACCACAGTTCTGACATCGGGTTTGTCTATGCCCATTCCAAATGCATTGGTGCAAACAATAATACGCACCTGGTTTTTAATCCATGCAGCTTGCTTTTCATTTCTTTCATCAGTCGTTAAACCCGCATGGTAAAAGTCTGCACTTATTCCGTACGATTGTAACTGGCTGGCTATTTCTTTGGTAAGGCGTCTTGTTTTACAATACACAATACCGCTGCCAGCAACATTGTTTAATACCTCGGTCAGCTTGTTTATTTTAGAATCAACGGCAAATACACTGTAAGAAAGATTGGGCCGGGCAAAAGATTGCTGGTAGGTGGCTTCATTTACAAAGCACAGTTTTTCTTTTATATCTTTTTGCACCTGCGGAGTAGCTGATGCGGTTAGTGCCATTACCGGCACACCGGGTAACTCTTCTCTTAAATCTGCAATACGCAAATACGGCGGACGAAAATCGTAACCCCACTGAGAAATACAATGTGCTTCATCTACCGCCAGTAAACTTATTTCTAATGCGGGCAGGTATTCTTTAAACAAAGATGTTTCTAAACGCTCTGGAGATACATATAAAAATTTACAATTGCTATGAATGGCCAGTTGCATGGTTTGCAGCACTTCTTTGCGGCTCATGCCACTGTAAACAGCAAAAGCGGTAATGCCTTTTTTACGCAGGTTTTCCACCTGATCTTTCATTAAAGCAATTAAGGGAGAAACCACCAGGCATAAACCCGGCAACAGCATACCCGGCACCTGGTAACAAACAGATTTACCACCGCCCGTGGGTAACAAAGCCAACACATCTTTACCCTTGATAACGCTTTCAATAATTTCCTGCTGCAGGGGGCGGAAAGATGCATAGCCCCAATAATTACGGAGTATGTCTGTAGCCGTGGTTGGTGCAGCAGGTGATGTACTCATTAACTGGTAAAAATATTAATCTACTTTTTTTACAAACAAACGTACCGAATTTATTGCCAGCACCACATCGCTAAGGCCCATTACCAAAGCCCCAAAAGTGGGTGTTAAAAAACCAAATGCCGCTACCGGTATGGCAACAATATTATACGCAAAGGCCCAGAATAGGTTTTCTTTAATGGTTTTTAAAGTGTGTTTTCCTAAACCTAAAGCCAGCGGCAATTTTTTTAAGCCGTGGTTCATTAATACCACGTCGGCGGTTTGTAAAGCAATCTGCGATGCATCACCCATAGAAATACCAATAGTTGCTTTTGCCAGTGCAGGTGCGTCGTTAATACCATCTCCTACCATAGCAGTAGGAACTGCTTTGCTTAATGCGGTAATTTTTTCCAGCTTTTGTTCGGGTGTTTGCTCAGCTATTATTTCATCCACCCCCAACTTAGCTGCCATTTGCTGGCATTTGGCAAGGCGGTCGCCACTCAGTAAAATAGTTTTAATACCCTTTGCTTTAAAGTAACCAACCACAGCAACTGCTTCTTCCCGTATTTCATCGGCCACATCTATCCAGCCTAGCAGCACATCATCTTTTATAATGTAAATATTATGATTGTCTTCCCGGGTTAAATGGCTGGCCCCTTTAAAAGAAACCGCTTTGTAACTATTGCCTTCCTTTGTAGTTGCCTGCATACCCAACCCTTTTATTTCTTCTATTTTTTGCCAGCGCAATTCATCTTTTGTTTTCCAGTTGGCGGTAATGCACAATGCAATGGGGTGGTTAGAATATTTTTCCAGCGAAAAAGCAATTTTTTTAAACTCCTCTTCATTGGTTACTGCCTCATTAAAATAGTAGCCGGCAATAGTAAACCGGCCCGTGGTTAATGTGCCCGTTTTATCAAACACCACCTGTTGTATGGTTTTAAAAGCCTCCAGGCTTTTGGCATCTCTGAACAACACCCCGTTTTTAGCGGCACGGCCCAAACCTACTGCAATTGCCGCCGGTGTGGCCAGCCCCATGGCACAGGGGCATGCAATTACCAGCACAGCAATACTGCGCATGAGTGCCTTTGTAAAATCATCTAACACAAAATAGCTTACGCCAAAGGTTACCAATGCTATAATAATAACCGCGGGTACAAATATGGCACTTATCTTATCGGCCATTTCCTGCACCGGGGGTTTATCTCCTTGTGCTTTTTTAACCAGGTCTATAATATTTGCCAGTACAGAATCTTTAGCTTCGGCCGTAACCTGTGCCTTAACCATGCCATCAGCAATTAAACTGCCGCCAATTAAAGTATCTTTTGCATGTTTGGTTACCGGCAAACTTTCACCCGTAACAATGGCTTCATTTACGCTGGCATCGCCCCATAAAATTTTACAATCAGCCGGTACCTGCTCACCACTTTTAATCAAAATCAAATCGCCGTGCCTTAAGTCTGTATTGGCTACCGGAAAAATTTGTTCTTTATGCTCATCATCAAACGCAATCATATTTGCCATTACCTGCTGGCTTTTGGCCAGCTTTTGCAGTTGCCGTTGTGTGGTGGCTATAGAAACATCTTCTAAATAATTACCTAAAAACACCAATGTAATAATAGTGGCCGCTGTTTCATAAAAAAGGTATTCGTGACTGCGCAACACAAAAGAACCCACCAGACTATATACAAAGGCCGCCGTGGCTCCCAGGGCCACCAATACATTCATATTGGGCACCCCTTTTACAATACTTTTCCAGGCGCTTTTACCAAAATAGCTCATACCTGTTATATACACAGGTAAGCATAATGCCAGCTGCAGCCATGGGTTCATCAGCCAGTGAAAGTGTATCCATTTATCCAACATGTGCAGCATCAGCACCAGCGTAAACGGCAGGCAAATGAGCAGGTAACGCAGGTATTTGTTCATAGCAGGCTTTGCTGTCGCAGTATCGGCCCCACTGGTTGTAACAACGGTATATCCTAAATCGGCAATGCCCTTTATTAAGGTATCATCTGCTACGGTACTATTATTTTTTTCAAACAGCACATCTCCGTTGGCATAATTCACCTTCACGCTTTCCATGCCCTGCTTTTTTAAATAATTGGTGATAGAAAGTGCGCAGGTGGCACAATCCATACCCTCTACTTTCCAGTTAATAGCGGTATTCTCTTTTTCTTGCGTATTCATACTGCAAAGTTAGGCAATGCCGCCGGTGGCTATTTACGCGGCCGGCAATAATATCAACACGGTGTTGCAATTTTAAAAGCCGGGCCAGTAACTTTGCCCCGTTTATGCAATACACCTACACTTTACAGGAAATTAATGCCGTAGCGGCGGCTTTCTGGCAGCAATACCAGCAGTATAAAGTTTTTGCCCTGCACGGACAAATGGGTGCCGGCAAAACCACTTTTGTGCATGCCTTATGCCAGCACCTGCAAATTAAAAGCCCCGTTAGCAGCCCTACTTTTTCTATTATTAATGAATATGAAGGTAATGCCCATACTGTTTACCATATAGATTTGTACCGCTTGCAGCATGAAGAAGAAGCCATACGAGCCGGCGTGGAAGATTGCATTTACAGCCAGAACATTTGCCTGATAGAGTGGCCCGAACGGATTCCGCATCTTTTTCCGGATGATGCGATACATGTATACATAGAAAGCCTGAATAATAACACCCGTACCCTGAGGGTAGGTAATAAATAAGTATATTTGAAAACGGCTTTGTTATTAGAAAATAAACGGGAGCCGGGCAATGGTACTGCTATAGGGCAGTTGTTGCGTCGCACACTTGTACAATAGAATAAACAGAAGCTGTAGGGTAAACGTCTTAAACCTTATGCCCACACCTTTTACCTTAGCTGAAGTGTGCGACGCAACGATGCAGCATAGCGAACCAAGGCTGGTTACCCTAACAAAAACACCGCATACTAACAGCATTACATGGCCCAGCAAAGACCCATCATCAGTACTTCTTTCAGCTACGAAACACTGGAAGAAACATTGGACATAAAGCCGAAAGGGCAACAGTTGCATATTGGCATACCCAAAGAAACCGCCTTTCAGGAAAACCGGATTGCTTTAACCCCCGATGCGGTGGGTGTGTTGGTAAGTAATGGCCACAACGTGGTTATAGAACACAATGCCGGTGATGCTTCTCATTTCAGAGACAAAGACTACAGCGAGGCCGGTGCCCGCATTGTGTACGATAAAGCCGAGGTTTTTAAAGCCCCCATATTAGTTAAAAGCGCCCCGGTGGTGGATGATGACCTGCCTTACCTGCAATTAAACCAGGTGATTATTTCTCCCATTCATTTGAGTGTGTTAAAGGCTGAGCTGCTGCAGAAAATGATGGAGAAACGCATTACCGCCATTAGTTTTGAAAACCTGAAAGACGATAGCAGCACCTACCCCATTGTACGCAGCATGAGCGAAATTGCAGGTAGTGCCGTAATGCTGATTGCCGGGCAATACCTGGGTTCTGCCAACCATGGCAAAGGTGTTTTGCTGGGGGGCATTAGTGGCATACCACCTACCAAAGTTATTATTTTAGGTGCCGGCGTTGTGGGCGAATATGCAGCCCGGGCCGCATTGGCATTGGGCGCCTCTGTAAAAGTTTTTGATAACAGTGTATATAAATTAAAACGCCTGCAGGAAAATATTGGCCAGCGTTTATGGACCAGTGTGCTGGAGCCCCGTATTTTGGCCAAGCAATTAAAAACCTGCGAGGTGGCGGTAGGTGCCTTGTATGGTACCGGCAACCGTACCCCGGTGGTGGTTACCGAAGAAATGGTAAGCAATATGCGCCCCGGCAGCGTTATTATTGATGTGAGTATTGACCGTGGCGGCTGCTTTGAAACCTCGGAACTTACCTCTCATGAAAGCCCCATTTTTATGAAGTATGGGGTGATACATTATTGTGTGCCCAATATACCCAGTGGTTTTTCCCGTACTGCCTCACAATCTATCAGCAATGTATTAATGCCTTTGATACTGGAAGCGGGTGACGAAGGCGGTTTTGAAAACCTGGTTTGGCATAAAATACATTTACGCAGCGGCATTTACCTGTTTAAAGGCGCTCTTACTAATTTTCATTTAAGCCAGCGGTTTGACCTGAAGTATACCGACCTGAATTTGCTGATAGCCAGCCAACGTTAATTAAAGGAAATGGCATAAAACAACAATCCCGCCTTTTAAGAGCGGGACTGTTCAGCAGTTGGTATTGGTTATATTCAGTATGGCAAATGCCATGTAAAAAACGCGTAAAATGTTTTTTTAGAAAGGGCCTTTATAGCCGTTTATAAGTTACGCAGTTGCATACTGAAGAGTAAGAGGCAACAAACAAAATAGGAATGCTGCATGGCAGGCTTAAAATTTTTAAAAAAATTTAAGTAGTTGATTGTGGTCATTTGCAACGTCATTCAGTTTTTTTGATGCGGTATTTGCTATAAAGGCAATGCCAC